>NZ_JBWOPL010000081.1:0-5119 GCF_056451265.1 Rhodocaloribacter sp.
ATCCCGTTCGACGAACTCGTGTCGGGGATGCAGGCCGTCTTCGCTGCCCGGCAGTCGCTCGCCTCCGGGCAGCCCGTGGAGGTGACGCCGTATCGCATCGCTCAGGACGCGCCCGCATGAAGACGACTGCGCTCCGGTACGCGCGCACCCTTCGCCGGCTGAGGCCCTGGCAGGTGGCCGGCCGCATCGTCGCGGCGGCGAAGCGGAAAGCGGGGCTCACCCGGATTCCCGCGCCGCCGGCAAAGCTCGTCCCCCGGCTTTCGCCTCGTGCGCCCTTTCCCGCGCATGAGCCATGGAATACACGCGAGGCGATACGGGCCGGACGCTTCCGGTTCCTGAATGAAGCCGCCGACCTCGGCAGCCCGGTCGATTGGGTCGCCGCCGACCGACCGCTCCTCTGGCGCTTCAATCTGCACTACTTCCATTATCTGCATCTCCTTACGCCCGACGAGCGAGTGGCGTTGTGCCGGTCCTGGGTAGCGGCGAATCCTTCGGGAAAGGGAGTCGGGTGGCATCCGTATCCGACGGCGCTTCGCCTCGTGAACTGGTGCCGGGCCGGAGTGTCGGAGCCGGATTTGCTCGCGAGCCTCTACCGGCAGGCAGCCTTTCTCTTTCGCAATCTTGAAACCCACATCGGGGGCAATCATCTCCTCGAAAATGCTCGCGCGCTCGTTGTGGCAGGCCTTTTTTTGGAAGGACAGGGCGAGGCGCCGCGATGGCTGGCGAAGGGCCTCGATCTTTTCCGACAGGAGACGCGGGAGCAGATCCTCCCCGACGGAGGGCATTACGAGCGCAGTCCGATGTATCATGCGCTCATGCTTGAAGGATACCTCGACGTGCTCAACGTGCTCCCGCCCGACCACGCTGACCGCGTGTGGTTACTCGACACGGCGAAGCGCATGGGCGATGCGCTCGCTACGATGACGCATCCGGATGGTCGCCTGGCGCTTTTCAACGACGCTACGCACGAGATCGCGCGCGCTCCGGAAACGCTCACCCAATATCTCCACACGCTGACCGGGCACATGCCTCGTGCGCAAGTCTCGCTGCCGGATACGGGCTACTTCAGGCATCGGGACGAGGAGGTTTGTCTGATCATCGATGGAGGGCCGGTGGGTCCGGATCACCTCCTCGCGCATGCGCATGCGGATATTTTTAGCTATGAACTCGCGGTGGGTGGAGAGACGTTCGTCGTGGATAGCGGTGTCTTCGAGTACCCCGCGGGGCCGATGCGCGCATACGTGCGGAGCACCGCTGCCCACAACACCGTGTGCATCGACGGCCTGGATCAGGTGGAATGCTGGGACAGCTTCCGCGTGGCGAGGCGTTTTGCTCCGGAAGCGGTCGTTTTCGAACGGTCCGAGGGTGCGACGCGCTTCGAGGGAACCTTCGTCGGCTATGCGCGCCTCATCGGCGACGGGATTCGGCATCACCGACGGGTGCAGGTCGAGAAGGAGCGTCGACGGATCACGGTGCTTGATCGGGTGGAAGGACGAGGGCGGCATCGGGTCGAGAGCCGAATCCACCTCCATCCTTCGGTGAAGGTTACGCCGGAGAACGACGGATTCACCCTGCGGCGGGGGGAAACAACGTGTCGGCTCACGGTGGAAGCGGGACCCGTGCGCGTGACGGACGGCTGGTATTGCCCCCGGTTCGGTGTTCGCGAAAAGAACCCGGTTGTCGTTCTCGGCGACACCTTTTCTTTGCCTGTAGATCTGATCTATTGCATCGAATATTGAAAGCAGGCCATGGTGGCACGCCGCTTGTGAGAGCACGCAAGACGTGAGAGGAGGGGGCACTTTTTATGACGCCCCGGAAAAAGTTAAAGATCAGCCCGGAAGTTCACGCCGCTTCCGTCCTGCTTCCTCCGAAAGCATCAACGTGAGACCGGCTGTCCGGCTATGCGCATCTTATTTATCAGCAATAATTTTCCGCCCGAGGTGAATGCGCCTGCCACCCGTGTGTTCGAGCACGCGCGGCAATGGGTGCGCGACGGGCATGAGGTGGAGGTGCTCACGAGCGCGCCGCATTTTCCCGAAGGCGTCGTGTATGAGGGGCATCAGAATCGCTTCAAGAGGGAGGAGGTCGAAGGCATCAAGGTCACGCGCGTGCCGATGTACGTGACGGCGAACGCGGGTGTGCTCCGGCGGACGCTGAGCTTCGTCTCGTTTATGGCGTCGGCGCGGTGGCATGCCGGGAAGCTGCAGCAACACCCGGACGTCGTCGTGGCGACCTCGCCGCAGTTCTTCGCGGGGATCGCGGGTTACCTCATGGGGCGTCGCCTGCGCGTGCCGTTCGTCTTCGAAGTGCGCGACCTCTGGCCCGAGTCGATCGTAGCCGTCGGGGCCATGCGACGCAATGCGCTCATCCGGTTTTTCGAAGGAGTCGAGGAGTTTCTATACCGGAAGGCACGGCACATCGTGGTCGTGACGGACGCCTTCAAGCGGTCCATCGCGGCGAAGGGGATCGACGAGGAAAAGATCTCGGTCATCAAAAACGGCGTCGACCCTTCGGCGTGGAACGAGCCGCTCGATGAAGCCCGCCTGGCGGCCTGGCGGCAAAAGCTCGGACTCGAAGGCAAGTTTGTGGCCGCCTACATCGGCACCATCGGCATGGCCCACCGCGCCGACGTGGTGCTGGAGGCGGCGCGCCGGTGCGAGGATCCGGACATCGTCTTCATGGTGGTGGGAACGGGGGCCGAGCGGGAGACGCTGGAAGCGAGACAGGCGGAACTCCAACTGCCGAACTTCCGCCTCGTCGACAAGGTATCCAAAGCCGAGGTCCGGTATCTGATGGCTCTCACCGACGTGAGCATCGTCCACCTCCGGGATTCGCGCCTGTTCGAGACGGTCATCCCGTCGAAGATCTTCGAGGCCATGGTTACGCAGACCCCCATCGTGCTCGGTGTTCGGGGAGAGACGAAGGCGATCATCGAAGAAGCCGGGGCGGGCATCCCGATCCCTCCCGAAGACGCCGGTGCGCTCGTCGCGGCGGTGGAGCGCCTGAGTCGCCATCCGGAGCTGTACGCGGAAATGGGCCGAAAGGGCGCCGCGCACGTGCGGGCGCGCTTCGACCGGAGCAAGCTGGCCCGCCGGTACGCCGCCCTGCTCGAATACGTGGCCCTCGGCGGGGAAGGGCAGCCGCCGGCGGCGGACCCCGCAAACGTCCGGGTCGAAGATGCGCCTGCCGGCGTCTGAGCCTGAGAGAAAGCTTACGCAACGTCAAATAAATGACTTCTGCCCCCTTGCGGGTCGCCCTATGAACGCACACATCGAGAGAAAGAACGGGTCCCCTGTCAAAGTGCTTAACGTGGTCGGGGCGCGGCCCAATTTCATGAAGGTCGCCCCGCTCCATCGGGCGTTCGAGGCGCACCCCCGGTTCGTCTCGCGCATCGTCCACACCGGGCAGCACTACGACGAGCGGATGAGCGACATCTTCTTTCGTCAGCTCGAGATGCCCGAGCCGCACCTGTATCTGGGGGTAGGGAGCGGCACGCACGCCGAGCAGACGGCCCGCGTGATGACGGCGTTCGAGCGTGTGCTCGCCGAGGAACGGCCCGACCTCGTCCTCGTCGTGGGCGACGTGAACTCGACGCTCGCGTGCAGCCTCGTGGCGGTCAAGCAGCACGTGCCGGTCGCGCACGTCGAGGCGGGCCTGCGCAGCGGCGACCGCACGATGCCGGAGGAGATCAACCGCATCGTGACCGACAGCATCTCCGATTTCCTTTTCGTGACCGAAAAGAGCGGGCTCCGCAACCTCGCCGCCGAGGGAGCGCCGGAGGAGAAGGTCTTTTTTGTCGGCAACGTGATGATCGACGCGCTCGTGCAGTTTCGGGAGAAGGCGTCGCGCACCACCATCCTGGAGGATCTCGGTCTCGATCCGGCGAGCTACGTGCTGATGACCATGCACCGTCCCGCCAACGTGGATCGCGAGGAAGGACTGTCGGCATTGCTGGAGACGCTCGAAGCGCTTGCCGCCCGCCGGCCGGTCGTCTTCCCGATCCACCCCCGCACCCGCCGTCGCTTCGGCGACTTCGGGATGGCAAAGCGGCTCGAAGCCATAGAGAACCTGCGCCTGCTCGAACCGCTCGGCTACCTGGAGTTCCTCCGCTTGATGGAGCAGGCCGCCGTGGTCGTCACCGACTCGGGCGGGATTCAGGAGGAGACGACGTTCCTGAAGGTGCCGTGCCTGACGCTTCGGGAAAACACCGAACGCCCGGTCACCATCGAACTGGGCACGAACGAGTTGATGCCGCTCGATCCGCAATGCATCGCCCGACGGGTGGCGGCGATCGGCACGAACGGTCGCGCCCACGGCGCCGCGCCCCCGCTGTGGGACGGGCAGGCGGCCTGGCGCATCGTGGACGCGCTCGATACAGAATTGTAAAGCAAAAGAAACAGATGGACGCAGCTCCGGGCTTGATTTCGAACGAGCCCGGAGATATAATGAGCGTTGCCGGTTCAAGAGGCAACGTGAGCCGAAGGATACGAACCGGCTCGCGCTGCCTTTTTTTATGGCCTGTCTCTGGGCATTCCGCCCGAAGTATTGAAGCGTGTGGGTTTGTCGAGGGGGGAAGCTGGTTGGGAACCGTTCCTACGTGATTCCGGGCATAGATCCCGGTTTGGCCGAAGGCTTCTAATGAGGGACCTTCAGGGCTTAAGAAGCCAAAGTCCCGGACCGATGCTAGCTCCTACGATCCACCCTGAATCCAGGGTGTTTTCAGTGCGTCTGTCAATTGTTAATACGAGAGTTGGGCTATGGGTACTCGTCGTTGGATAGCCTTCATTTCGCGGATTGGGGCGATTGAAGGAAAAACGGCTCCGGTTTGCTGCGAAGTTCGCGGCGCCGTGGTCTCCGGGACGTCACGCCGTGCGATAGCGGATCGTCTCCGGCTTGTCGGCGCCGGAGCAATCTGCATGCTCTTGCTGATGCCGTCGCTCCTTTTCGGCGCATCCGCTCCTGAGCCGAAGGATCCACCCCGCCATGCGGCCACCTATCTCCTCGATGCCTATCCCGACGCCTACGCGGCCTATAGTCTGCGCAAGCTGAGCAGCACGTACGACGGGCCCGCCATTCGCGTGCGCCGGAGCAGTGACGACGCCGAGGAGGACTTCGGCTT
>NZ_JBWOPL010000082.1:0-11318 GCF_056451265.1 Rhodocaloribacter sp.
CTGGTGCGCCCGGCAGGATTCGAACCTGCGACCCCCGGATTAGGAATCCGCGATTTTGCGCCGTATTTCAATGGGTTGTTAGACCGCTTTCCAGCCATGCAGGCTCGGAACGGACCGCAATATGGCCAACCAGAAGTTTAACGGCGCCCACCTGCTCCGTCTCATTCGCCCCGGCACGCGCGCGCCTGCTCGCGCATGACGTGGTAGTCTTCGAGTCTCTCGGATATGGGCCGCTTGCCGGGGGACAGTGCGGCTCACTGCTTGTCCGTTTGCGATAAGAGGGGTGAACCCCCTTGACGGAAGCCGCTGGTGGGCGAGAGTTGGCAGCGGCATGACGGGCTGGCCGGTGTGCAGGCTGCATGAGCGCGCCTGACCGGTGGGCTGCGCGCCTGCAAGGTAATGGGCATAACATGCCGGACTTCTTCGCCGATCCGATCCTGAACTCCCCCTACGAATACCCCTCGAGGCACTGGGAACTCGACGAACAGGGCCAACCGACGGGAAGGATACTGGAGACCCGACGTCCCTGTCGACTGATCACGCCGATACCGCAGCCCAAGAAAAAGGGCCGTAGGAAGAAGCCCGAAGGACAGGCCTTGCTCGATATCGGCATTGAAGGGCTGACGCACGACGAACAGCAGTACGATCCCGCGCCCATCATCAACGAGATCCGTGACTACGTCGATCGGTGGCGACGGTTGCCGAGCGACAAATGGAATGTCGCACCGGAAACCAAGCGGCTCCTCGAACACTGGCGGAACCTCGCTCTGGACGAATTCCGCCCTTTCTTCTGCCAGATCGAAGCGGTGGAAACCGCCATCTGGCTCCACGAGGTCGCGCCACAGAACCCGGCGACCAAGAAGTTCCGAAGCTATCTGGAAGCAGCGAACGAGAGCGCCAATCCGGACCTGTTCCGGCTTGCCCTCAAGCTGGCGACGGGTGCCGGCAAGACGACCGTCATGGCAATGCTGATCGCCTGGCAGACGGTCAACGCCCTTAGGCATCGTGGCAGGAAGCGCTTTTCCCGCTCGTTCCTGATCGTCACCCCGGGCATCACCATCCGGGACCGCCTGCGGGTGCTGCTGCCGAACGATCCGGAAAACTACTACGAGCGCCGGCAGCTCGTACCGGCCGACATGCTCCAGGCCATCCGTCAGGCGCGGGTCGTGATCACCAACTACCACGCCTTCCGTCGCCGCGAACGGCTGCAGCTGGCGAAGGGCACTCGGCAGGTCCTCCAGGGGCGGGATGCGGAACCCGTCGAAACCGTCGAAACCGAGGGCCAGATGCTCCAGCGGGTCGTCGGCGACCTCATGGGCGGCGGTCCCATCGTCGTGATCAACGACGAGGCGCACCACTGCTACGACCAGAAGCCGCAGGAGGACGGAGCACCGAAGCTCAAGGGCGAGGAACGCGAAGAGGCGGAGAAGAACAACGAGGCGGCACGGATCTGGATCAACGGCCTGAAAGCAATCCAGAAGCACGTGGGCATTCTCCCGATCTATGATCTCTCGGCGACCCCCTTCTTCCTGCGCGGTTCGGGCTACGCCGAGGGAACGCTGTTCCCGTGGACGGTCTCGGACTTTTCACTGATGGACGCCATCGAGTGCGGCATCGTCAAGCTGCCGCGGGTCCCAGTCGCCGACAACGTGCCTAACAGTGAAATGCCGAAGCTCCGCAACCTCTGGGAGCATATCGGGCATAAGATGCCCCGCAAGGGACGGAAAAAGGGCGGCGCAGCGCTGGATCCCCTAAGCTTGCCGAACGAGCTCCAGACGGCCCTGTACGCGCTTTACTCCCACTACGAGAAGACCTTCGAGGCCTGGCAGGAGCAAGGCATCCCGGTACCGCCGGTGTTCATCGTCGTGTGTAACAACACTGCCACATCCAAGCTTATCTACGACTGGATCGCGGGATTCCACCGGCGGAGAGAAGACGGCACCAGCGTCTTCGAGCAGGGGCGACTGGAGCGCTTCCGCAATTTCGATGATGCGGGAAACCGGCTGCCCTATCCGAGGACGATCCTCGTCGACAGCGAGCAGCTCGACTCGGGCGAGGCGCTCTCGCCCGAATTCAAACAGGTGGCGGCGGACGAGATCGAGCGGTTCAAGGACGAGATCCGGAGGCGGAGCGGTGACTTGCGGGCTGCGGAGAAGCTGAGTGACGCGGACATCCTGCGCGAGGTCATGAACACCGTCGGCAAGCGGAGGCGGCTCGGCGAGCAGGTGCGCTGCGTCGTGTCGGTCTCCATGCTCACGGAGGGCTGGGACTGCAATACCGTGACCCACATCCTCGGGGTGCGGGCCTTCGGCACCCAACTCCTCTGCGAGCAGGTGGTGGGACGGGCCTTGCGCCGCTACAGCTACGAGGCGCGGGAGGATGGCAGGTTTCCTGTCGAATACGCCGACATCCTCGGCGTGCCCTTCGACTTCACGGCCAAGCCCGTCATCGCGCCGCCGAAGCCGCCGAAGCCCACCACCGTCGTCCAGGCGGTGAGCCCGGACCGCGACGCCTGCGAAATCGTCTTCCCCCGGGTGCGCGGCTACCGTGTGGAGCTGCCCGAGGAACGGCTGGAGGCATGGTTCGGCCCCGACCATACCTTCGAGCTCACGCCCGAGATCGTCGGACCGGCCATCACCCACAACCGCGGCATCATCGGGGAGGGCGTGGACCTGCGTCCCGAGACGCTGGAGCAGGTCCGGCGGCAGACGGTCGCGTACCATCTGGCGAAGCACCTGCTGCTGACGCACTTCCGGGAGGCCGACGAACCGCCGAGGGCCCACCTCTTCGGCCAGCTGCTGCGGATCGTGCGGCGCTGGCTCGACGGAGGACACCTCCGCTGCCGCGGAGACACCTTCGAGGCGCAGGCGCTCTACCTCGACGTCGCGGATCGCATCTGCGAACGCATCTACGCCGGCATCGTCAGGACGTCCGGCCGGAGCCGGCTCAAGGCCGTCCTCGACCCTTACAACCCGAAAGGATCCACGCGGTTCGTGAACTTCCGGACGTCGAAGCAGAGCCTGTGGGAGACCGACCCGCGAAAGTGCCACGTGAACTACGTCGTGTGTGACAGCGACTGGGAAGCGGAGTTCTGCCGGGTGGTCGAATCCCACCCGCGGGTCCTCGCCTACGTCAAGAACCACAATCTCGGCTTCGAGGTTCCCTACCGTGTCGGCTCGGAGGTGCGCTCGTACCGGCCCGATTTCATCCTTCGCATCGACGACGGCCGGCCGGATCCGCTCAACCTCGTGGTCGAGGTCAAGGGCTTCCGCAACGAGGACACGAAGGAGAAGCAGCAGGCGATGGAGACCTACTGGGTTCCGGGGGTGAACAACCTCGGCCGGCTCGGCCGCTGGGCGTTCGCCGAATTCCGGAGCCTCTACGACATGTCCAACCAGTTCGACAGGTTCGTCCGGCAGTTCCTGAATTGTGCGGCGTGAGGCGGCACCATGGCGAGGAAGATCCAGTCCCTGCGGCACTCCGAGGCGAAGCGGGTCAACATCCCCACGGCCGAGTTCGAAACGTTGATCGAGGATCAGGAGAGGAGCCCGATCCGCGTCGCCTACGAGCGGCGCAACCGCGATCTCGATCCCCAGCTCGTCTGGAGCGGCAAGGACGAACAGGATCTGCGGGATCTGATCGTCGACGCGCCACCGCTCTTCATCCACGAGAAGATCCATCCGCAGGCCATCATCGAAGGCCTGCGCCGGTACAGCCGCGAGCTGAACGGCGGAGACGACGCTCCCATCCCAGACCTCTTCGCCGACTTCAACGGCCTCGACGATCCCAAGGCGAAGATCGAGTTCTACCGCCACGAGGCCAACTGGACCAACCGCATGATCCTCGGGGACAGTCTCCGCGTCATGGCCAGCCTCGCCGAACGTGAAGGCCTGCGCGGCAAGGTCCAGTGCATCTACATGGACCCACCCTACGGCATCCGCTTCAACTCCAATTTCCAGTGGTCCACCACCTCACGGGACGTGAAGGACGGCGATCTCTCCCACCTCACCCGCGAACCGGAGCAGATCAAGGCCTTCCGGGACACCTGGAGGCACGGCATCCACTCCTATCTGTCGTACCTGCGGGACCGCCTCACGGTCGCCCGGGACCTGCTGCACGAGAGCGGCTCGATCTTCGTGCAGATCGGCGACGAGAACGTGCATCGAGTAAGGTGCTTGCTTGATGAAGTGTTTGGAGATGGCAATTTTATTTCTATGATCGCCTTTTCTAAGACGACAGGCTTTTCCTCAAGCTTGATCGCTAATGTTAGTGATTACATTCTTTGGTATGCCAAAGACGCAAATCGTGTTAAATATAGACCAATCTACGATAAAAAGCGCACGGGCGAGTCGGGCGCATCTAAGTATAAGTCGGTAACACAAATTTCGTCTTCACAGTTTCTTCCTATTGTTAATTTGTCTCTTCTTGCGACGTCAGATCAGATGACGTCGCAGGGAGAGACAAAATCTGTTGATCAAGCTGTAACTATCTATGGTATTGTTTGGAGGCCTCGCGAAGGGTTGCATTGGAAAACATCTGTTGAAGGTATTTACCGGCTGGCGAGAGCATCTAGAGTCCTTCATGAGGGAAAGTCTTTGCGTTTCTTGAGATTTCTCGATGATTTACCCTCTCACGAGATTAATAATTTGTGGAATGATATTGGAGGGGTACAGAGTCGCACAGATCCTAAAATATATGTTGTTCAAACTGCAACAGAGGCTATCAAACGATGCATACTGATGACTACCGACCCAAGTGACCTTGTGCTCGACCCCACCTGTGGCTCTGGAACGACGGCGTATGTCGCGGAGCAGTGGGGACGCCGCTGGATCGTCATCGACACCTCACGCGTGGCGCTGGCGCTGGCGCGGGCTCGTCTGATGGGGGCAAGGTTTCCATGGTACCTTCTCAAGGATAGCCCCGAAGGTCTGCGGAAGGTCGCGGAGATCACCGGCAAACCCGTAGAAGACAAGGCCGTCTTTGACCGTGTATCGCACGGTTTCGTGTGCGAGCGGGTTCCTCGCGTTACCCTCCGTTCGATCGCGCACAACGCCGAGATCGACGTGATATGGGAGAAGTGGCAGCCTAAGGTGGAGCAGGCCCTTGCGGATCTGAATGCCGCGCTGCGGGAGCATCCGGTTCCCTTCGAGGTGCGAAATGGCGGACGCAGGGGGATAAAGATTGACTTCCGGGCTCCGGAGGATGCCCGACACAGGCTGCCCTGCGGTGACGAGGTGCCGGCGTGGGCGCTGCTGGAGTGGGAGGTGCCGCGCGACTTCCCGGAAGACTGGCCCGAAAAGGCCCGTGAGCCGTTCGAACGCTTCTGGGAGGCCCGCATCGCCAGGCAGAAGGAGATCGACGCCTCCATCGAGCGGAATGCCGAACAAATCGAGCTGGTCGACCGACCGTACGTGGATCCCTCGCGCATCCGCGTGACGGGGCCCTTCACGGTGGAGAGCCTGTCGCCGGTGCGAAGCGCCGGCGCGAACGAGGAGGGTGAGTTCGCGCTACCCAGACTCGAGGAGGCCGGGCCGGGCTACCGTTACGAGGGCGAGGTGGAGCCCCGCGACTTCGTCCAGTTCGTGCTGGAGCAGCTTCGCAAGACCGGCGTGACGCAGGCCCACAAGGAAGACCGCATCCGCTTCGAAGCGCTTGAGCCTTGGCCGGGCGAGCTCGTCTGTGCCGAAGGACGGTACACGGAAGGCGAGACCACGCGTCGTGCGGCCATCATGATCGGCCCGGAGTATGGCACCGTCTCCCGTGCCGACCTGGTGGAAGCCGCCAGGGAAGCCGCCGAGGCGGGGGTCGACGTGCTGATCGCCTGTGCCTTCAGTTTCGAGGCGCAGGCGGCCGACCTGCAGAAAATCGGAAAGGTCCCCATCCTGAAGGCCCACCTCAACCCCGAGCTCCATCTCGGCGAGCTGGATACGAAGAACGCCGCCATCGCCGTCGTCTTCGGCGAGCCGGACGTGGAGATCGAGGAACTCGAAGACGGGCGTATCCAGGTTCGGATCAAGGGCGTGGACATCTTCGACCCGAGAAGCGGCGAGGTCCGCTCGCACGGGCCCGATGGCATCGCCTGCTGGTTCGTCGACACCGACTACGACGGCGAGAGCTTCTTCGTCCGGCAGGCCTTCTTCCCCGGGACGATCGCCGATCCGTTCCGCGCCCTGAAGGCCACGCTCAAAGGCGAGATCGACGAGCAAGCCTGGGAGTGCCTCAGGCGCACGGAGTCGCTGCCCTTCCCCAAGCCGTCCACGGGGCGAATCGCCGTCAAGGTGATCAACCACTTGGGCGATGAGGCGATGCGGGTCTTCAGGGTTGGCAACTCCTGAGCAATGCGCTCGTCTTTTCCTACTTGGAGCACGCCCGCGCCTGCTGGCGCATGACGTGGTAGTCCTTGAGCATCTCGACGATGGCGGAGTCGGGTGGCAGAAGCTCCAGCTCCTTTGCCGCGCGTGCGAGGAAGGCGCGGTCGTACTCGACGACCGGTGGGCAGGGCGGCGGCGCTGCGGGCACCGACGCGCAGCCGGCGAGCAGAAGGGTTGTGGCTGCGGCGGCCACGGCAGTTTTCATGGGCGGCTCCTGGTTGCTTGGGAACACGTTCCGTCTCGACACTCCGGCCTGAGGAGCGCATGGTGCTGTTGGCTGAAGCACGGTGCGACAGGGTGACTCATGGCGTTGTCGCCAGGCCGAAAGCGGATCACGATCACGCTTGATGAGACCGAGTACCGGGAGCTGATGGCGCTTGCGGAGGAGGCGGGGCTGTCAGTGTCGTGGCTTGGCCGGCAGGCCGTCAGGGATTTTCTGCGGCGCTGGCGGGAGGGCGCACTGCAGCTTCCCCTCCCGCTCTCGCGGCCCGGGAGGAAAGGATGAGCGCGCGCTTCACGTTCGTGGACATCTTTGCCGGGATCGGTGGCATGCGCATCCCGTTCGAGGAGCTCGGCGGAGAGTGCGTGTTTACGTGCGAGATCGACCGGTGGTCCCGCAAAACGTACGAGGCGAATTTCCGCATTGACCACGAATTCGCGGCGGACATCCGAGAGGTCCATGAGCGTGACGTGCCGCCGCACGATCTTCTGCTCGCCGGGTTCCCGTGCCAGCCCTTTTCGATCGCCGGCGTCTCGAAGAAGAACGCGCTCGGCCAGCCCCACGGCTTCCGCTGCACGACGCAGGGGACCCTGTTCCATGATCTGGCGCGCATCATCCGTCATGCACGCCCCAAGGCGTTCCTGCTGGAGAATGTGAAGCACCTTCTGCGGCACGACCGTGGGCGGACGTTCCGGATCATCCGGGACGTGCTGACCGGCGAACTGGGTTACGACGTGCATGTTCGCGTGCTCGACGCGAAGCCGTGGGTCCCCCAGCACCGGGAGCGCGTGTTCATCGTCGGGTTCCGCGATCTCACGTTTTTCGATTTTGACGCCCTCGAGGTCCCCCCGGAAAACGAATGGCCTACCCTGCGCGCGATCCTCCATCCGGAGGACGGCAGCGAGGCTCCTGACCGCTACATCGAGGGACCGGAGGGGCGCGTACTGGAGAAATACACGCTCACACCGCGGCTGTGGGAGTACCTTCAGGACTACAGGCGCAAGCACAGGAGCGCGGGGAACGGGTTTGGATACGGTCTCTTCGGCCCGGATGATGTCGCGCGCACGCTCTCGGCCCGGTATTACAAGGACGGGTCCGAGATCCTGATCCGCCAGGAAGGGCGCCGTCCGCGGCGTCTGACCCCGCGCGAATGCTCGCGCCTCATGGGGTTCGAGCGCCTCGGCGGCCGTCGGTTCGAGATCCCCGTTTCGGACACGCAGGCGTACCGTCAGTTTGGGAACGCCGTCGTGGTGCCCGTGGTGAGGGCGATTGCGCGGATCCTCGTCCCGGCTCTCCTTGACATGCAGGCGGCCCCCGCGAAGCGCGTTGCCTGACATCGTCGATCCCGCGACCCGAAGCCGGATCATGAGCCGGATCCGGTCGCGGGACACGAAAATGGAGGTCCTGCTCCGGAAGGAGCTGTGGAAGCGCGGCTTCCGTTACCGGAAGCACCCGAAGCACGTGCCTGGCAGGCCGGACATCGTTCTCCCGAAGTACCGGGCCGCCATCTTCTTCAACGGCTGCTTCTGGCACGGGCACGACTGTCCTCTGTTCCGGATGCCCCGCACCCGCCGGGATTTCTGGGAGGCCAAGATCCGCCGCAACCGGGAAAGGGACGCCGCCGTCAGGCGCCAGCTCGAGGCGCAGGGCTGGCGTTGGTGCGTGGTGTGGGAGTGCGCGCTTCGCGGAAGGGGCAGAATGCCTCTGGACACGCTCGTCCGTGAGCTGGAAAGATGGATCGCGGGATCTGAGCCATCTTGCGAAATCCGCGGGCAGGGCACCGTTGACGACACAGAGGCGCGAGCTTGAGCGATGGCTGGTGGGGCAGGACTGCCGGCACGCGGTGTTCTACGTCAAAAGGCTTTCCGCCAACGACACGGGACTTACCGGCGCTAACCAGGTCGGCCCCTACATTCCGAACGAGGTCGGCCGCGCGGCGTTCCCGAACCTGCCGTGGGAGGTTCGGAGCAACGATCAGCTTTGCATCCGGCTCCGGATCGTTTCGCATGGACTGGAGCGGATGGCCGTATTCAAGCGCTACCACCGCAGGAAACATGAGTGCCGCGTGACGCAGGTGCGTTTCCGCGGCTGCCGCTCGCCTCTTCTGGATCCCGAGCGCACAGGTTCGGTGGCCGTTTTCCGCTTTGTCAGGGATGCGTCCGACGTCGACGCCGATACCCTCGAAGTATGGATATGCGAGACTGAAGACGAGGAGGAGCTGCTCGCGCAGTGGTTTGGGCGGCCGATTGATCCGGGCACCGCATTCTGGATGTACGCCGATCACGTGGAGGCCGTCCGCCGCCGCCGGCCGCCAACGGAAGGGGCCGCGAGGAAAGCGGCCCTCGAATGGCGGATACCCCGTGAATGGCTTGAGACGTTCCCAAGGCCGTCGGAGCTGCTCGAAGCGGCAGTGTCATGCGTGCGGCCGTCCGAACCGGCGGATGCCGTGCTCCTGGCGCGTCGCGTCGCGGAATTCACGCTGTTTTCGCGTGTCGAAAGCGCGTTCATCATGCGGCGTCTCGACAAAGGATTTGAGAACGCTGAGGAGTTTCTCGCGTTCGCCAACAGCATGCTGAACAGACGTAAGTCCAGATCGGGGCTTTCCCTTGAGCTGCACATCGAAAGACTTCTTATTGAGGCCGGCCTGTCCCCCGGCGTTCATTTCGAGCGCGGGCCGCTGATTGATGGCCGCAGCAGGCCGGATTTTCTCTTTCCGAACGTCGCGTCCTATGAAGACCCGAGCTATCCCGCGCACATGCTGAGAATGCTGGCCGCAAAAACGACGGTGAAAGAGAGATGGAGGCAAATTCTCCATGAGGCAGCGAGGATAGCTGAAAAACATACTCTTACGCTGGACGAGGGAATAGGGCATGATCTGCTTCATGAAATGTTCGGCAAAGGGCTGAGGCTTGTGATACCTGCCCCCCTGCACGAAAAATACGCGCCATCAGACAGACACATGCTGATAAGCGTTCAGAAATTTATGAATGACCTGAAGGAGCTCTACCTGCATGCATGAACTGTGCGACTGATCAGTATGACCCGTCGAGCATGCTCCTTGAGAGGTCGTCGCGCGTCCGTGGTCTTTCCCGGTACGCATCGAGCTGCCTGTTGCGTACTTCGATGGCGTGACGGAGCTGCTCCACCCGTTCCGCCCTCCGCCCCGCCCGCCGGGCGCCGAGCAGCACCGCGAGCACCGTGGCCGCCGCCGCAAGCCAGCCAAGCAGGCCGAGCGCGCGGCGTAGCAGCCACGAGCGCAGGAGCGGCCACACGATGCCCCACATCAGCGCAGCCCCCGGCGCCGGTCGTCCCAGCGGGCCCACACCACGACGCCGATGCCGGCGAGCACCAGCGCGAGCATGACCCAGCGGGCGAGGCCCAGGTAAGGCACGAGCTGCGCCACCGCGCCCTGCGCCTGGGCGAGCTGGTCGCGCAGCGTCTCGAGCGCCCCGGCGGCCACGGTGCCTCCCGCCGCGACGCGCGCGCCGCGTACCGTGCGGGTCTTCCCCAGCGGACGCTCGGGCGGCTCCACGCCGGCGAGCACCAGCGCCTTGTCGATCTGGGCGTCGGTGTAGGGCTGGATGCCGTTCTCGTACTCGATCATGGCCACCAGCACCGGCCGCAGGTGTTCGAAGCGGTGGAAGTCGAGCCGCTCGTCGGGCCCGAAGCCCGTGCGCGCGGCCACGAACGCCACGTAGGCCCCGGTGTCGTTCTCCGAGGGCGGCGCCCAGATGCGGATGAGCTTGCGGATGGTGTCGGCGCCGCGGCGGTCGAAATGCGCGATGACGAGCCGGGCGCCGGCGCGGATCCCCCAGACGGGCGTGGCGAACTGCTCGAACTCGCCGTCGGTGTTCTTCTCGGGCGGGATCCGCCCCTGCCAGCGGTTCTCGGGTACGAGCCGGATGTTGAGCGGGTTGTGGTTGCGGATGCCGCGCGGCACGGTCATGGCATGCCTCCGGATATGCAAAGGGCCGCCCGAAGGCGGCCCGGTGTGGTCGGGATGCGTGGTGGCGGTCAGAGCGGATCGGTCTCGGCCAGGCGGCGCTCGATCATGCGGTCGAGCTTGCGCTCGATGGCGCCGAGCCGGTCGATCAGCCGCTCCTCCATCACGCGGAGGTGGTCATTGGGCACGTAGGTGCTGGCCACGTGCACCTTGTAGGTGGCGAGCTCCTCGCGCAACGCCCGCAGGTCGCGCTCGACCACGGCGCGGTGCTGCAGGATCAGCCACGGCAGGCTCCGGAGGATGAAGGTGCCGTCCGGGTTCGGGATGACATCCCAGAACTGGACGATCTCCGGCTCGCCGTTGGCCTTGAGCACCAGCGCGGCGTTGGCGCCGTTCAGCATCTGCTCCTGCGTCACGGACGCCAGCCGGTCCTCGCCGGTCACCATCGCGACCACGAGCCCGTTCGCCTCGTCCGTCGCGAAGGGTAAGCGCGGCGCGCCGAGGGCGTTCGCCGTCACGCCCCAAGCAGCTTCCTCCATCACCTCCTGCACTGGCGGCGGGCCCGCTTGAGCCGTCTTCGCCGGCCGGCTAGCCTGCCCTCCCCTGTGTCCCGTGTGTCGCCGGTCACGGTCGGCACGGGCCGGGAGGTCCGGTGGAGAGGTGTCGCATGGCAGGACGATCCGGCGTGCCCGCAGCGGGCGATCTGTGGGGCAAGTTCCTGGCAATGGAGCAGGGCGGGCCGGCCTGGCTGCCGCTCGTCGACCATGCCGCCGACGTGGCGGCC
>NZ_JBWOPL010000083.1:0-6308 GCF_056451265.1 Rhodocaloribacter sp.
GCGCTCGACCTCGGCGGCGTCTTCCGGATCATGCACGCCGTCGGCCTCGCCCGCCCCGCCGCCGACCTCTTCGCCCGCCACGGCTACGACCTGTACTACCGCATCCGCGCCGCCGTGCCGTTTTGAGGCGGCACCGACTTACGCACCTGCCAATCAATCAACCTCACGCACCCGGTATACGACGGCCGTCGTGTCCTGAAGCGTGTAGATATAATCGCCCGCAACGGACGTACAAATGGAAAAGCCTGGCAGCTTGAATGAATACTGATATGTTCCATCCGTTACATGATAGACGTCGAGTACAGAGGCGCCTATCTCTTTCGAGGTGGAAAAAGCATGCAAGTACAATTTTTCATCTCTAAGGGATGAGCAATTGTATAGCGTCTTTTTATTGACAATGCGCTGAAAGAAATTCCCTTTTGCTTGACCAGTTTCAACTTGCGGCGGTTTACCTTTCTCTATTCCTTCCCGGGCATATGCAAGTTTACCATTAATATCAAATCTTAAAATTACACCATAGTAAGATGAAACATATACCATGCCCTTCCTTACCGATAGAATATCTCCACTTAGAGAGAGTGCAACATCACGATAATTTTCTACCAACTCACCAAAACTTCGCATCAGTGCATCTTCAGCATTGTACAAAAAGAATATTTTCGGTTTAAGCGGCGAGATACGCATGAGATAGTACCAACCACCCTCAATCGGAGCAACTCGCAGAATGCCATCCTCAAACGTCAGTTTTCTGAGAAAATCACCATCGCTTGTAAACCAGTTAAGGCTGCGTGCTCCACCATCGGCCACCCAAACCATTCCGTTTTCACCGATTGCCACACCAGTTGGGTTAATGAACTCGCCTGGCCCTTCTCCTCGACCCTGCCCGTATTTCACGATCAGGTTTCCATTTTTGTCGAATTTTTTAACACTTGAATCACCATAATCTATTACATAAACACCACTGCTATCCCCCTTGACATATCCAGGCTTATAGAGAATTCCTTTTCCAGATCTACCTATTACAGCAAGTGTATCAACTTCAATCTCCCGCCAAGCTCGATATTTTTTATTTTGCTTTTGAAGATTTATCGCAAAGAAAGCCTCTTCCACTTCCCCTACATTTCTTCCCTCATCTTCAAAACAACCCGCAAAAAATATTGCAGTCGCCAAAATCAAAGCATAAAATACTCCGACTAATTCTCTTCCCAAACAACGAATACTCAACATTTTTCTAATTATTGATTCCAGTTAGTATTACAAGTAATAATCATTTTGCTTCTGATAAATTTATGTTACCCCCCTTTTTTTTTGTCAACACCAACAGGGTATCTTAACCAAATTTTTAAAAATTTCCTTCAGTCTACAAGCTATAGCCAATAAGGGCACCCGTCGCTTGCTCCATGCGGTAGGCAGCGAGCGCACGGATCTTCTCGGCGTCCGTCATGCCGCCACCTCCTCACGGAGAATGTGGGTGACCAGCGGGCTGATCCAGGACGACGCACACCTCCAGGTCCGACGCCCAGGTAGCGTCGCCACGGGCGCGGGAGCCGAAGGCCCAGACCCACGCCCCCGGGAAGCGCGCACGCACCCTGGTGGCGAAGTCCTCGAGGATATGTCGATCGACCGGATCCATGACGTTTTTCTTACGCACCGTGGTTACTTTGTATCCCGTTACCGCTGCCGTTCCGGCCCATAGGATGACCTCCATACAGAGACACCAGCCTCCTCATGCACGCCGTCGGCCTCGCCCGCCCCGCCGCCGACCTCTTCGCCCGCCATGGCTACGACCTGTACTACCGCATCCGCGCCGCCGTGCCGTTTTGAGAGACTGTTTGCACGTTAAAACGTTATAACGTTTCAGGTCCCGCACTCCCCCCCCGACGTTCAAACACCCAACCACCCGGACAGCTTTCCCCATGCTTAAAACCCGCCTTTCCGCCTTTTTCGCCGTTCTTTTCATGAGCGTCCTCGTCCTCGCTCCCGCCCGGGCGCAAACCCTCACGGTGGCTTCCCCGGACGGCGCGAACGAGGTCGCCTTCACGCTCCGCGACGGCGTGCCGTATTATACCGTCGCGCGCTTCGGACGGCCCCTCGTGACCCCATCGCGGATGGGCTTCATCCTCAAAGACGCCCCGCCGCTCGACCGCAATTTCACCGTCGCCGCGAGCGCGGAGACGAGCTTCGATGAGACGTGGACGCAGCCGTGGGGGGAGAAGAAAGACATCCGCAATCATTACCGCGAGCTGCGCATCGACCTCGAGACGCGCGACGAAGCGCCGCGCCGGATGGCGGTCGTCTTCCGCGTCTTCGACGACGGCGTCGGCTTCCGGTACGAATGGCCCGAACAGCCGAACCTCGACGCCTTCGAGATCATGGATGAGGTGACCGAGTTCACCCTCGCCGGCAACCCCGACGCGTGGTGGATCCCCGCCTTCCGCCGCAACCGATACGAGTACCGATACACGAAATCGCCCACGACGGCCATCGACACCGTCCACACGCCCGTGACGTTCGAGACGGCCGACGGGCTTTTCATGAGCCTCCACGAGGCGGCGCTGACCGACTTCGCGAGCATGACGCTTCGCCGCACCGGCGGCACGACGCTCAAAGCCGACCTCGTCCCGTGGTCCGACGGCGTGAAGGTGAAGGCGCGCACGCCGCACGTCTCGCCGTGGCGCACGCTTCAGATCGCCGACGACGCGGGCGGGCTGATCACGTCGTATCTCATCCTCAACCTGAACGAGCCGAACAAGCTCGGCGACGTCTCGTGGGTGAAGCCGGGCAAATACGTCGGCATCTGGTGGGAGATGCACCTCGGCCTGGCCACGTGGGCTTCCGGCCCGAAGCACGGCGCCACCACCGAGCGCACGAAGCAGTACATCGACTTCGCCGCCCGCCACGGCATCGACGGCGTGCTCGTCGAAGGCTGGAACGTGGGATGGGACGGCGACTGGACGAAGAACGGCGACAAGTTTCGGTTCACGACGCCGTACCCCGATTTCGACCTCGAAGCGCTGAGCCGGTATGCCGCCGAGCGGGGCGTCTCGCTCATCGGCCATCACGAGACCGGCGCGGGCGTCGAGAACTATGAACGGCAGATGGAAGACGCCTTCGCCTATTACGAAAAGCTCGGCATCCATGCCGTCAAGACCGGATACGTCGGGTGGGGCAACACGAGCATCTTCCGCACCGGCAAGGACGGAAAGAAGCACGGCGAATGGCATCACGGGCAATACATGGTGCGGCATTACCGAAAGGTCATCGAGACCGCCGCCCGCCATCACATCATGATCGACGCGCACGAGCCGATCAAGGACACCGGCATCCGCCGGACGTATCCGAATATGATGACCCGGGAAGGGGCGCGAGGACAGGAGTACAACTCCGCGTGGGGCGACGGCAACACCCCGGCGTACACCGCCATCCTGCCCTTCACGCGGCTGCTCGCCGGTCCGATGGATTTCACACCCGGCATCTTTCACCTCGAAGACGACGGCACGGAGCCGATGAACAAGGTCCCGACGACGCTCGCCAAGCAGCTCGCGCTGTACGTCGTCCTCTACAGCCCGCTTCAGATGGCCGCCGACCTCCCGGAGAATTATGAGGAGAACCTCGCGGCGTTCCGCTTCATCGAGGACGTGCCCACCGACTGGGAGGATACGCGGGTGCTCCACGCCCGCATCGGGGATTATGTGACCATCGTCCGGAAGGAACGCGACGGCGAAGACTGGTTCCTAGGCAGCCTCACCGACGAATGGGGGCGGGTGCTTCACGCGCCGCTCTCGTTCCTCGATCCCGGCCGAAAATACGTCGCCGAAATTTACCGGGACGGACCGGAGGCAGACTGGAAGGCCCATCCGCTCGACATCGAGATCACGAAGGCGCTCGTCGAACCGACGACGGTCTTCACGCTGCGGCTCGCGCCCGGCGGCGGGCAGGCCGTCCGCTTCCGCCCCGCGACGGACGAAGAAGCCCGGAGCATACCGCCGTACCGCGAATGACCGCGCTTCACGTCGCGCTCCGGAGCGCCCGGATCGGCTCGACGCGGGCCGCCTTCCGGGCCGGAACGATCCCGGCGGCCAGGCTGATGACGACGGCCAGCGCGAGGATGCCTCCGGCCATCCACGGGGGAAGGTAAAAGACGTCGATGCCGGAGAGGCCGAGGCCGTGGAGGTACCGGTCCACGAACGCGCCGAGAAGCGCGGTGATGCCCCATCCGACGCCGAGGCCGGCCAGCCCGCCGAAAAGCCCGAGCGCCGCGCTTTCGAGGAGGAAGAGCCGCTGAAGGTCGCCCTCGTCGCCTCCGACGGCTTTCATGACGCCGATCTCGGCGGTCCGTTCGAGGACGTTCATCATCATCGTATTGGCGATGCCGATGGTGGCCACGAGGAGCGCGATGAACCCGATGATGCCGAGCGCGAGGTCGAGCACGAGAAAGAGCCGTTCGAGCCGCGCGAACTGATCGCGGAAGCCGGTGACGTACAGCCCCCGCTCCCGGAGCGCGCGACGGACGGCGGCATACGCGGCGGGATCGGCCAGATGCACGCGAACGGCCGAGTACCCCCCCGGCGCCGTCCCGCGCATGAGGAGATCAATCGTGGAGAAGAACGTGATCTTCCGCAGCCCCTTCGCCAGTTCGAGCGGGACGACGATGCGGAACAGCCCGGAGAGCGCCTGACCGTCCTCCGGCAGCAGCCCGGCCACGCGCAGGCGATAGACGCGATAGACAACCGGCGGCGCGAGCATCCCGAAAGTGGCGCCGGGGTTTCCCCGCCGGAGCGCCCGCACGTTGAGCGTGGCGGTCGAAACGACGAGCGTGTCGCCGACGATGCTTTCGGGCGGATCGAAGCCGAGGCGGCGCGCCATCGAAGGGGCCAGAAGCAGCGTGGAGTCGGCGGGGCCGGAGAAGAACGCGCCCGCCTTCGGCCGGTACGCCGGGAGCGCGCCGAAAGCCTGCGGCACGGCCTCGGCGGTGGCCACGACGGCCCGGCGGCCCGCCTTCAGCCGGACCGGGAAGACAATCTCGGGATAGACCGCAAACACCCCGTCGAGGCCCTGAAGCGCTTCGATGAGGCTGTCCGTGAGGGCCACCGGCGGCGGGAGGCTGTCGAGGTCGAAGGGTTCCTGCGGGAGGAACGCGACGTCGCCCGCCGCGCCGAGGGGACTCGGCTGCGAGGTGACGCGGAGGGTGTTGTACAGTTCGAGCGCTTCGAACTCGCCGCGCGCGGTGCGCTGAAGGCCCGCGCCGTAGGCGAGCAGCGCCGCCAGCGCCGCCACGCCGACGGCCACCCCGACGAGCGTCATCGCGCTCCGCACCCGGTTGCGTTTCAGGTTGGCGAAAGCCAGCGAGACGAGATCGACCAGACGCATTGCGATCACAGAGAGGGGGCGGACGGTTCGCCCCTTCCAACGACCCGCCCGTCGTTCAGTTCGATGACCCGGTCGGCGACCGCCGCCACCTCGGAAAGGTGATGCGTGACGAAGACGACCGTCTTGCCGTGCTCGTGTCGGAGCCGTGCGAGGAGGTCGACGATCTGCCCCGCCGTCGTCGAGTCGAGGTTGCCCGTCGGCTCGTCGGCGAGCAGGAGCGGGGGGTCGGCCACGAGCGCGCGCGCGATGGCCACCCGTTGCCGTTCGCCGCCCGAGAGTTCCGCCGGTCGGTGACCCGCGCGGTGCATGAGCGACACCCGCTCCAGGCAGGCTTCGGCCCGCGCGCGCCGCCGCGCCGGCGCGACGCCCGCCAGCACGAGCGGCAGCGCCACGTTGTCGAAGGCCGTCATCGTGGGCACGAGGTGGAACGCCTGAAAGATCATCCCCACCATCGCGCGCCGGTAGTGCGTCTGCGCCTTCCGGTCGAGCGCCGAGAGCCGCCACGCGCCCACCCTCACATCACCCGCCGTCGGCGTCTCCAGCGCGGCGAGCAGATGCAGGAGCGTCGACTTCCCCGACCCGCTCCGCCCCACCACCGCCGTGAACGTCCCCGCCGCCACCGACAGATCCACCGACCGAAGGGCATACACCGCGTGATCGCCCATCGGATACACCCTCGAGACGCCCGTCATCCGAAGGAACGCCTCGGACGCCGCACGCTCCGGGCTGACGGGATCGGAAGAGGGGGGTGCGCGCATGAAAGGAGGTCGGAGGTTCGGGAAACGGCGCCGCGCCGGGGAAACGCTTCAACCGCCGAGGGCCGCCCTCTGTTCTGACGTCGCCGAGAAAAGCACCGAAGACCCGGGATCAAGGGATGTGGGTCTGTCAATAGCTCCGGGGAAAGGTTATATTCTCCCGCCTGATGTGTCTATAAAACA
>NZ_JBWOPL010000084.1:0-30073 GCF_056451265.1 Rhodocaloribacter sp.
AGCGGCTTCGAGATTTTGCTGGAGGACGTTCTCCAGAAATGTCTCGGTCCCGTCCGGATAGGTGAGCCGCGCTTCTCGTGAATGGTTCCGCCTTTGCCGCTCGGCGCTCCTTTCTCGAGCGGCAGAGGCACGCGCATCGCGCCGGAGAGGACCGGCGCGATCATCGTCGAGGGGAACGTCCGTTCGAGCGTCTAGCTTGTGCGGCTTTCCAGCGATCTCGCCGAGGGCCCACGCGGCACGGCGACGCACGGCGGGTGCGGCGTCGTCAAGGGCGCGCCGGAGCGCGTCGGCGGCGCAGGCGTCCCCGATCTCGCCGAGGGCCCACGCGGCTTTGGCGCGCACCGAAGCCGCTCCGTCGTATGCAAGGGCGTGCGTGAGGCTTTTCGTTGCTCCCGAACCGCCGATTTCGCCAAGGGCCCACGCGGCCACCCGACGCACCCGAGGAGACGGATCGGTGGAGAGGACCTCCGCGAGCGAGGGGATTGCCCGTTCGATTCCCACATCGCCAAGCCGATAGGCTGCGTCTCGACGGGCGGCCGGATCCGGGTCTTCGAGCGCCGCAAGGAGGCGCTTCGCGGTCTGTGCCCGCTCCGTGGTGTCGGGCACAGACGGTTTCCACAAACGGGCGTGTCCAGGTTCGAGGTCGGGCGTGATCGTCGGGAGCGCCCCTTGCACGCCGGCGACCGACACGGCACGGTCTCCCGCCCGCGTAGTCGTCGCCCATGGGGTGATGGCGGCCAGGGGCATCAACACGAGGAGGGCGAGCGTGAGCGTGCCCCACACCGCGCGGGTTCCTATGCCGCGCCGCCGCAGCGACGGGTCGAGAATGGCGCGCACCCGGCTTTCGAGCTGTGAGGGCCGGGCCATGGACACCGCGCCGAGCGGCAAGAGCCGAGGCGCACGGAACGCACGGGCCGCCTCGAGCAGATGCATGGCATAACGCGAGGGCCGCGCGCCGTAGCTCAGCACGAGGTCGTCGCACGCTTTCTCGCGCTCGACGCGCAACCGCCGCGCCGCCGCCCAGACCAGCGGATTGAACCATTGCGCCGCACACGCGAGCTGCGCCAGTGACTGCGTCAGGCAATCCCACCGCTTGATGTGCGCCATCTCGTGCATGAGCACGCACCTTCGGCGTTCTTCGGTCCAGTCTTCGGCTCCGGCAGGCAACAGGATCACCGGCCGCAGGATGCCCCACGTCATGGGCATCGTCGTGCGGCGACTCCGCAGCAGACGCACCCCCCGACCCACGCGCAAACGCCCGGCAAGCTCATCGACGAGGGTTTGCCATCCGGCCCCGGATTCGATTTCGGCATGACGAGCAACCCAACGCAAACAGAGCGCCCCGGCCAAAAGCCGCGTCGACGCCAGCAGTGCTCCCAACGCCCAGAGCATGAGCAGCCCCACTGCCCACATCCCCCCATCGAGACGCTGCGCCGCCGGGACCCCCCGGGCGCGGACACGGGCGCCGGCCTCCTCGGCGGAGGGCGACGCGAGGGCCGCCTCCTTCTTCTCTACGCGCGCGGGCAAAACGGGGCGTGCGACCGGCGACGGAGCCTCCGTCGGGCTCTCCCTCGGAAGGACGGCGGGAGGCGACGGCGGGGCCGGAGGCGACGGCGGCGAAGCAAACGACGGAAGGGCGACGGGCGAAGAAGCGGGGACCGGAGACGAAGAAGAGGGCGAAACGCTTTGCACAAACGACGGCGGTGGAAAAAGGGAGACCCGCCACGACGGCAGCATGAGCGTGAGCGCGGGCAGGCACAGCAAACTGCCCATGGCCACAAACCAGATCCAGTGCCGAACCGCCGCCGAGGCGCGCCGGAAAAGCACCGCGAGAAGACCCGCCAGCGTCAGCACCACCACCCCTTTCAGCGTGAGATCGAGCAGCAGGCGCACCACCGCGCCCCCCGCTCCGGGTTCGAACAGAGCCGTGATCCCCTCGAGCATGATCAACGTCCCTCTTCTTTGGCCTGACGTATGAGATTCGCAATGCGCTCGAGGTCGTCTTCCGACAAGTCATCCTCGCTCAGGTCGATCAACGCCGCCATAGCCTGCGTGACGGAACCCTCGAAAAAAGTGGACAGCACGTGTTTCAACGCCGACCGTTTGGCGCGCTCGCGGGACACCGTGGGGAGGTATACGTAGCGCGGCCCCTCTTTTCGATGTCGGAGATGCCCTTTCTCCTCCAGAATGCGAAGCAGCGCGCGGACCGCGGAATAGCCGGGCGGATCAGGCAGATTCTCCATGACTTCGGCGGCCGTCGCCTGTCCGACCCGGTAGATGATGTCCATGATCTGCCGCTCCCGGCGACTGAGCTGCGCATGCGGTTGGTCCTTCATTGTTTGATCCTCCATCCACGGAAGAAGCCTACGGCGCGAAACTTCAGAGAGTTGCGCCATAGTGTTATTTTTTTAACACCACAAATTACTGACTCATCTCTCGGAAATCAATGGGGTTGCCCCTGTATGAAAAAAGGACCCCCGAAGGTGTCCTTCTCCCCCTGACACGGGGTCATCGAATAAAAAAGAGCCGACCGTCTCAGTTCGTACAGATCGACTTCAGGATGCGTCGGCGGGCGATGAGTTTCTCCCGCCACAGATCTTCGCTTATCTCGTCTTCATCCATGAAATACGTCCAGTGGCTGACGTGCTCTTCCGAGGGCGTGAAAGACGGTTCCATACGGCCCACGCGCTTGAGCATCGGGGTCATGCCCATCTGATAGATGACCGTGATCCGGCTGTCGCCGTCTTCCTGTTTCTCCAGGATGGAGAGCCGGTTATCGCCACAGACGTGGCAGGTGTAAAAATACGACTCCTGCTCGTCGGCAATCGGCGTCGCATGCTCATCCTGCACCATCACCTCCACCGGCGCCATGCTTTCGGAGGCGCACGTCTCACATCGCATCAGTTCCATAGTTCCGCTCCGTTCCTTTGGCCCTTCCATTCCCCTGGCCGTTGTACAGAACAGCGGTGCGTAGGTTCACCGCTTTCAGGGACTTCGAAAGATATTTTAAGCTTCGTTCGAGGGTTCTTCATAGGAATATCAACCCATTTGGAAATAGTTTTCCCGAGCCCCAGAAATGATCTCTTTCACCTTCGCGGGACGTGCGGGGTCGGCGTATTATTGAGCCACACATCATACCCGATACATCTCCAGGGTATTTTCTCGATACGAAGGTCCGGCCAGGTGGGGAGCCGGGCCTTCGTCTTTTTTAGCGGTACACCACGTCCCACGTCCCCGCCTCGATGCGATAGGAAGCCGCCGCTCGCAATTCCAGGTTGAAGAGATAAAAGAAGCGTATGCGCAGTCCCAGCCCCACCCCGGCCGACGAGACCCGGTCCGAGAAGCGTTCGATCGGATGAAGCGTTTCGGCAAAGCCAAAGGCGAAGAGGGCGCGGAAATAGACCGGGAGCATGAAGAAGCCGTCGTCGATGAACCACAGGGGCCGGGTGATCTCGAAGCCGTATCGCGCGAACGTCCCCGCTCCGAGAAAAACGTCCTCGTGGCCGCGCGGCATGAAGCGATCGAGGTTATAGATCGAGCCCTGGTTCTGGGTCAGGAGCCCGGCGTTGAGCCGGAGCCCGACGTTGTGGGACTTGAGGAGCGGCAGGTAGAGGTTGGCTTGCCCGAGCAGCGCCCGGCGCGGCGAGCCGCGATCCGCCGCCACGTCGATCTCGGAGGCGGCGCTGACGACCAGGCCGGTGTTCGGCACGAGGTCGCGGGGATTGGCCTGGAGGCGATAGCCGAGGACGGCCGCCGGGCTGAGCGTGTATCGCCCGGCAAACGGCGCGAGCGCCTTGCCGTCCCGGTCGAAGAGCCGTTCCTCTTCGTACGAGCCGCGCACGGCCAGCGCGGCGGTCGTGCGATAGACGTTCGAGCCGAGCGTCACCGGCACGTACACGCCGGCCTCGACACCCCGCTCTTCCCGCCCCACGCGCACCGTCTGCACCGTATTGCCCTGCCGGTCAACGAGACGGGCGAGCACGGTCGTCGGCGTCCGGAAGAGGCGCAGGCTCGGGCGAAGCACCGAGACACTCGTCCGCACGATGCCTTCGCCCCACAGACGCCCTTTCTGCCGAAATCCTTCCGCGGAGAAGGCCCACCGTTGGAGCGGGTCCGTGCCCTGCACGCCGAGCCCGAAACCGAAGCCGAGCTTCGTGTCGCCCGAATGGGTGGTTTGATCCTCGTACCGGAACGTCGGGTAGATCATGCGCGGGCGGAGGTACCGGAGCGTCGCGTACGGTCGGGGTTCCGCCTCCGGCATCGTCGGGCGAAGGGGCGTGCGGAGCCATTGCTCCCAGGGCATCTTCTCGAAGGCGCGGGTCCGCTCTCGGGGCACGACGCGCGCCGCCTCGGGATCGAAGGGGATCCGCACGAGGTCGTACCGCTCGTGGGCATAGTTCACGAACGCGAGCGTCTTCCCGTCGGGCGAGAGCGCCGGTTCGAGCGCCCCGAAGGGCACGTTCGTGAGGCGGAGCACCCGGTCCTCGCGCACGTCGAGGGCATACACGTTGGCGATGCCGCCGGGGTCGGCGGTGAAGAGGACGTACCGCCCGTCGCGGCTCCACGAGGCGTCGAAGACCGAGCCGTCCTCGAAGCCGACCCAGGGGCGGAGCACGGGCGCGCCGGCGTCGAGCGTGGCGCGGAAGAGGCCCTGCCGCCCCCGCACGTTGAGCACCACGGCGACCGTCGTTCCATCGGGTGAGGGTTCGAGGCTTGCGAAGCGGCTGCGGGCTTTCGGGGTGAGCGGTTCGAGCGCGCCGTCGGAGCGCAGGCGGACCCACCGGTTGTACTGCCCTTCGTTCCACAAGGCCCACACGCCGCCGTCCGGGGCGGGCGCGGGCGCCAGGGCCCGCGCGCCCTTCGTCAGTCGTGTGACGTCACCCGTGGCAAGGTCGAGGCGGAAAAGCTCGGCGACCTGCCGGCGCGCGACGAACGAATCCTCGACGTATCGGGCGAAGAGGATCGCCGAGGTGTCGGGCGTGAGGCTGAAGTACTGATCCTCGGTGAGCTTCTCGGCGCTGAGGCGCGTGCGCGCGCCCGTCTCCGCGTCGAGGCGGTAGAGGCCCGGCGTCACGTTGTACCCGTGGACGAACGCCGCGATCGTATGCGCGTCGAGCCATCGCGGGCGGCGGTGCACGAGCCCCCGCGCGCCCTCGACGAGCGTCGGCTCGGTGAGCGTCCCGAGCGCCTCGATGCGCCGCCGCTCACGCGCCCGCACGTCGTCCCGGAACGCGCGCCACACCTCACGGGGGCGTTTTCCCAGCCCGTACCATAGATCGAACCCGTATCCGAGGAAAGGAAAGCGGTTGTGGAAATTCGTCGCGCGGCGGAAGAAGTCGCTCGGTCCATGCTCGCGGAGCCATCGAAAGAGGTGGCCGCCGCCGTTATAAAACCGGTCGAAGGGGCGCGTGTGGTCGGGACGCTCGAGCATCTGCGAGAGGCTCCACGGGCGATCGGAGCTCATGGCGGCGCGAAACTCCATCGTGAAGAGCGAGTGGTTCAGCCGCCCGGCGCCGGGTTCGAGGCTGCTCTCGAAGAGGACGGCCGCCCCTTCGGCGATGCCCGCGGGAATGGTGAGGTTGAGTGAGCGCGCCAGGTCCGGCGCGATCCACCGCGTCAGCCCCACCACACCGAAGCCGTTCCGGTAGTCGGCGTGCACGGCGTGGACGAGCTCATGCGGCGCGACGGTTTCGATCCACGACCGAAAGCGGGGCGAGAGCCGGTTCCCCTTGATGCTCACGGCCTCTATCTCCTGCCGGAACGGCAACGGCGAGACGAACCCGTTGGCGCGGTCGTTGAACCGGTTGAGCACCACGGGCATGTGGAGCGTGTGCCGCGCGCCGACGAGCGAATCGACTGCCGGAAGCGCGCGTTCGAGCCGCCGCGCCGTCTCTCGCGCCTCGTCGAACGCGCCTTCCTCATAGATTACGTCGAAGTGCGGACTTTCGAGGACGAAGTACCGCGTGCCCGGGGGACGGTAGACGACGTCGTAGACGAGCGTCTGCGCCTCCGCCTGCCATCCGATGAGGCTGATGAAAAGCAACCCCGGAACCAGCCTCACGAGTCGGGACATCATCGGCGCACGAACAGGGAAGGTTGAAGAAACCGGACGGCTAAAGAAACGCTTCGCGGATCAAAGAAAAAAGGCGCACAGGTCAGACCTGCACGCCTTCGTGCGGAGGGGGTGGGATTCGAACCCACGGTACCCCGCAAAGGGTACAACGGTTTTCGAGACCGCCCCATTCAACCGCTCTGGCACCCCTCCGAAAAAACCGCAGGCGGGAAGATACGAACCGCCCCGTTTCACCGCCGTGAACCTTTCTTCAAGATCGCCCCGACGGTTGCGGGGCAGTGCAACGAACGGTCGATCCGGCAGGTTCCGGCCCATTTCGGGGGTTCATCCCAGCAGGGCGGCGAGCGTTTCGGGAGCCGCCGCGAGGGCTTCGTCGAGCTTCTCCGGACGCCGCCCGCCCGCCGTGGCGAGGGTGGGACGTCCGCCGCCGCCGCCGCCCACGCGTTTCGCCAGCGCGCCGACGAGACGGCCCGCCTGTACGCCCTTCTTCACGAGGTCGTCCGAGACGACGGCCACGAGGTACACCTTCTCTCCTTCCGGGTCGACCGTGCCGAGCACTCCGACGGAGCCGGCGCCGAGGCGCTCGCGGAGCTTCTCGCCGAGCGACCGGAGCGTGTTCATGTCCATCGGCTCGACGCGCCCGACGACCAGGCGCGCCTCCCCGACGGCCTCTGCCCGTTCGATGAGCGCATCGAGACCCGCGGCAAGGCTTTTCTGCCGCAACGCCTCGAGCGCCTTCTCCAGTCGTTTCTTCTCCTCGATCAGATCGGCGATCTCCTCATCCGTGGGCCGCTGAAGCGATTTAAACTGCCCGCGCACCCGTTCGAGCTCACCGATCTCACGGTCGAGATATTCCAGCGCATCGAGCCCCGCCACGGCTTCGACGCGGCGCACGCCGGCGGCCACCGAGCCTTCCGAGGTGAAGCGGAACAGCCCGATCTCGCCCGTGGCGTCCACGTGGATGCCGCCACACAGCTCGACGGAGAAGTCGGGGTCGAAGGTGATGACCCGGACGCGGTCGCCGTACTTCTCGCCGAAGAGCGCCATCGCGCCCCGGTCGAGCGCCTCCTGCAGCGGCACCGACCGTTCTTCCACCTTTTCGATGTTGGCCTGAATGGCCTCGTTCACCCGCCGTTCGACGGCGCGAAGCTCCTCCGGTGTGACGCGCTCGAAGTGGCTGAAGTCGAAGCGGAGGTGATCCGGCGCGACGAGCGAGCCTTTCTGTTTGACGTGCGGGCCGAGAACCTCGCGAAGCGCGGCGTGCATCAGGTGGGTGGCCGAGTGGTGCTTTTTGATGCGGCCGAGCCGCTCCGTATCCACCTCGGCAGTCACCGGCGCGTCGAGGTCGGCGGGGAGGCGATCCACGTAATGCACGATGTGCCCTTTCCGCTTCTGCGTATCGAGCACGCGGATTTCTTCGTCGCCGACGCGGAGCGTGCCCGTGTCGCCCACCTGTCCGCCGCTCTCGGCATAGAAAGGCGTCGCGTCGAGGAGGAGTTCGTATTGTGGATGTCCGTCTCCGGTTTCGACCTTTCGGACGGCCCGGATCCTGGCCCCTTCCACGCGGGACTGATCGTACCCGACGAACGTGGAGTCCTCCCCCTCGCTTACCCGTTGCCATTCGTCCGACCGGCTCTGGTCGACTTTGAAGGAGGCTGCCGCGCGTGCGCGTTCCTTCTGGCGCTGCATGAGCTTGTGATAGCCCGCCATGTCCACGCCGAGCCCCTCCTCCCGCGCCATGAGCTGCGTCAGATCCACGGGGAAGCCGTACGTGTCGTGCAGGAGGAAGGCGACCTCGCCGGGCACGCGTCCCGCCCGCGCCGCCTCGACGAACCGCGCGATCATCTCGTCCCGGTCGTCCACGTCCACGTACGCTTTTTTGAGGAAGTCGAGGGTCTGCCGGTCCTTGCCGAGGCGTCCGCGTACGGCCTCGACGGCGGCATCGTCCTTCGCGGAGGCGAGTTCGTGCACGTACGGGGTGATCCGCTCAAAGAAAGCGATGCCGGTGCCGAGCGTTTCGAGGAAGCTCTCCTCCTCCGCTTTCGTGACGCGCTCGATGTAGTCGCGGTGATGCGTCAGTTCCGGGAACGAGCCGCCCATCTTGGCTTCGAGCGGCGCGACGAGCCGGTGCAGGAACGGCTCCCGAAGGCCGAGGGTCTGATAACCGTACCGGACGGCGCGACGGAGGATGCGGCGGATGACGTACCCGCGCCCGGCGTTGCCCGGCATCACCCCGTCGGCAATGGCAAACGCGATGGTGCGGATGTGGTCGGCGACGACGCGCATCGCCACACGGATTTTCTCCCGCTCGAGCTCTTCTTCGACGGCGACGTCGTCGTACCCCCGGATCTCTTCGCGCGGAGAAAGCCCGGCGATGGCCTGGAGGATCGGCGCGAAGAGGTCCGTGTCGTACGTGCTGCCGCCCGTCTCCTGAAGCACCGCCACGATGCGCTCGAAACCCATGCCGGTGTCCACGTGCCGGGCTTTGAGAGGTTCGAGGGCGTCGTTGCCGAGCGCATTGTACTGGATGAAGACCAGGTTCCAGATCTCCATCACACGCGGGTCGTCCCTGTTCACGAGGTCCTTCCCCGGCGTTTTCGCGCGCTCCTCATCGGGCCGGAGGTCGATGTGAACCTCCGAGCAGGGGCCGCACGGCCCGGTGTCGCCCATCATCCAGAAATTGTCCTTCGATCCGCAATACAGGACGTGATCGGGGTCGAGGGGCGTCTCGGACGTCCAGTAGCCGGCGGATTCGTCGTCGGGTTCGAGGCCGAGTTTCTCATCGCCCGCGTGAACGGTGGCATAGAGCCGGTCGGGGTCGAGCCCCCACCGATCGACGAGCAGTTCCCATGCCCACCGAATCGCCTCCTTTTTGAAGTAGTCTCCGAAGCTCCAGTTGCCCAGCATCTCGAAGAAGGTGTGGTGATACGTATCGTAGCCCACCTCTTCGAGGTCGTTGTGCTTGCCGGAGACGCGGAGACACTTCTGCGTGTCGGCGGCGCGTTTGTACGGGCGCTCGCCGACGCCGAGAAAGACGTCCTTGAACTGGTTCATACCCGCGTTCGTGAAAAGAAGCGTCGGGTCGTTCTGCGGCACGAGGGAATCGCTCGGAACAATGGTGTGTCCGCGCTCCTCGAAGAATTTCAGGAAGTCCGAGCGAATCTGCTCGGAGGTCATTTTCCGGCTCATGAGATATCGTGATGCGGTTGGCAGGCGGGAAAGGGCGAACTTCGGGAATCCGGGCTCATGATTCGACCGCCCCCCGCGAATTTTCTGGATAAAAGATCGAAGTCGGCGCGATAAACGCCGCGAGCGTCCCGGTTGTGCCCTTCCCGGGGTGTTTTGCCGGTGAATTACGGGTCGCGCGGGTTCACCGACGGCGTCGACGGACTTTCGCCGCCGCCGCCCGGTCGCTCGGCACGCCGGGCGAGACGCAGGGATGGTCGGGCACGAAGAAGCGCCTCCGGAGCTCGATGCCCTGTCGAAGCCCGATGCGGGCCGAGACGGCTACGGGCCACAGGCGTGCCTCCTCCGCCTCGCCGAGGAAGAGCGGGGCGCGCGTGAGGTCGGCGGTGTGGATGCGGCGGTCGACGTCGAAGGCGAGACAGAGCTTGCCCGGACCGTTGGCGAGGTGCTCGGGGCGGCGCGCCGTGGGCCGGCGGCGCGCCATGTCGGCGAGCCCTTCGAGCGGCTCGACGGCGCGCAGGAGCACGCACCCGGCCACCCCCGCGCGCTCGGTGACGACGTTGAGGAGCCAGTACGTGTGCACCCGATAGACATACGCCGTGCCCGGCTCGCCAAAGAGGTCGAAGCCCCGCCCTTCCGGTCGGACGAGCCCCGTCGCCGGGTCGACGATGCCCCACGGGCGAAAGGCCGGATCGTCCATCGTGTACGCCTCCGTCTCCACGATTCGCCCGACAAGCCGCTTGCCCGGCGAAAGCTCGCGCACGAGCCGCTTCCCGATGAGCGCGCGCGCCACGTCGAGCGTAGGTCGGTCGAAGAAATCCCGCGTGAGCTTTTTCATCCTCTGTTCCTTCTCCGGGGAAGCCGACCGGCTTCCTCATTCGCCCCGAGCGCCGATGGCTTTTCCGGCGTAACCTCCGGGCGAGCCACTCCGTATGGCCCGTGGATGCCGGACCTCGCCTCTCCCCGCTCGCCCGCCGGATTCCTCCCAACCCCGACCGTCATGAAAGCCAGGATAACGTATCTGCTCATCGCCGCGCTCGCCGTGCTCGGCGGCCTGAACATCTTCCAGAGCCTCAAGCAAAAACTCCTCCCGCCCCACGAGAAGGGAGCATACGTGGCCGAACACGCCGTCCTCTCGCGCGGCGCGCACGAGGCTCCGGCCCGAACGATCATCGACGAATCCTCCGACGTCTCCCCCGGCGAGGTCGTCCTCGACAAACGCTTCGACGTCTCCCCCGGCGACGCGCTCGACGTGCGCGTCTCGCACTCCGACGTCCGCATCGAGACCGGCTCCGACAAAGAGGCTCGCGTCATCGTCACGCTCGAAGGACGGGACATGGACCGGGCGCGCGAGCTTTTCGAGGCCATGCACTTCCGGGTCGAACACGACGACGGCGTCCTCCGGATCGTCTCCGAGAGCCCGAACCGCTGGAGCTCCCGGGGCCGGAACGACGTCCGGATCACGGTGAACGCGCGCGTTCCCGCCCGCTTCGACGCGGAGATCGAGACCTCCCACGGCGACCTCTCGATGAGCGACCTCGAAGGGCGTATCGACGTGCGCACGTCCCATGGCGACTTCGAGGCGGAGGCGTTGAACGGGCCGATGCTCCGCATCGAGACCTCCCACGGCGACGTCGCGATGGACGCCCTCCACGCCGACGAGGTGACCGTCAAAACGTCTCACGGCGACGTCGCCATCGAAGAGGTTGTGGCCTCTGCCTTCACCGCGCGCACTTCGCACGGCGACGTCGAGGTGGCGCGCGTCGAGGGCCGCGCCGACGTCACGCTTTCGCACGGCGACCTCCAGGTGTTCCTCACCTCCGAGAAGCCGGCCTTCTTCCGGACCGATCACGGCGACATCCTCCTCTCGATGGCTCCGGGGCTCGGCGCCGACCTCGCGTTCAAGGGCGACCGCGTCCGCCTCGATGCATCGGCCTCGTTCGAGGGCGTGGTCGAGAAGGATCGCGCCGACGGGCAGTTCAACGGCGGAGGCGCGCGCATCGAAGCGCGCACCTCGCACGGGAGCATCATCCTCCGGGACCAATAAACGCGGCGCGGGGGCGGGCGGCATCACTCTCCCAGCATTCCGAGCATCTCCTCGACGCTCGTCGTCGGGCGGTTGCACACGAAGTTCCGGCACACGTATGCCGTGGCTTTCCCGCCGAGCGTATGCTGGGTGGCGGTGTACGGCGCGAGGCGGGTGATGGCGGGCGCATCGCCTTCCGGGCGGAAGATCACGACCTTGTTCGGAAGATACCGTGATCGAAGGGCCGCCAGCATCGCTCCCGTGTCCGCCGCGTCCGGCCGTCCCACGACGACGACCTCGAAGGTCGGCCCCACGGCGAAGTCGAGTCCGATGAGGAAGGCCGCGAAGCCGGAAGGCATGCGGCGCACGAGTCCCCCGGCGTACGCGCTCAGCCGCGCGGCCCGGGCTTCGAGATCCGTGTCTCCGGTGAGACGACTGAGGCGCAGCAGGTTATACATGGCCACGGAATTGCCTGACGGAATCGCGCCGTCGTAGAGTTCTTTCGTACGGGCGAGGAGGGCCTCGCCGTCGTCCGGCGTGAAGAAGAAAGCGCCCTCTTGTTCGTCCCAGAAGTGCGTGAGGAGCACGTCGTTCCATGCGATCGCCTCCTCGAGGTACGCCGGATCGAACGTGGTCTCATACAATTCGAGGAGGCCCCAGACCATGAAGGCATAATCGTCGATGTTCGCCTGAAGGCCGGCTTCTCCCTCGCGCCAGCGGTGATGCAGCCGTCCGTCGTCCGTGCGCATCGTCGTGTGGACGAAGGCGGCGGCGCGGCGAGCGGCCTCGGCGTACTCGGGCGCTCCGAGGACGCGGGCGGCCTTCGCGAGCGCGGCGATCATGAGGCCGTTCCAGTCGGTGAGCACCTTGTCGTCCTTGCCCGGATGGACGCGCCGCTCGCGACGAGCGAACAGTTTCTGCCGGGCTTCCTCCCACCGGGCGCGAAGCGTCTCTGCCGGCTCCCCCCGCTCCGCGGCGATCTCGTCGAGCGATTGCTTCAGATACAGGATGTTCTCGCCGGTCCTCTCACGCGTCGCCTCGTCCTCGAAGTTGCCCTCCGGCTCCACCTTGAACGTTTCGATGACGAAGGCTGCCTCCTCCGGGTCCAGGACCTCGTGGAGTTCGTCCACGGTCCAGAGATAGAACTTGCCCTCCCGCCCCTCACTGTCGGCGTCTTCGGCGGAATAGAAGCCGCCCTCGGGCGCGGTCATGTCGCGGAGGACGTATGTAAAGATTTCCCGCGCCGTCTCCGCATAGGCCTGCCGGCCCGTAGCCTGGAACGCTTCGGTGTACGCCATGGCGAGCATCGCCTGATCGTAGAGCATCTTTTCGAAGTGCGGGAGCTTCCACTGCGCGTCGGTGGCGTACCGGTGAAAGCCGAAGCCGATGTGGTCGAAGACGCCGCCGAGGCGCATGCGCTCGAGCGTTCGGGTGACCATGGCGCGGGCCGCCGCCTCCTCCGTGCGATGCGCATATCGGAGGAGGAAAAGCAGGTTGTGCGGCGACGGAAACTTGGGGGCGGTTCCGAAGCCTCCGTGCTCGGCGTCGAAACGGCGGCTGAACTGGAGGAACGCCTCACGGAGCGTCCCGGCGTCGAGGGTTGCCGAGGCATCGTCCGAGGCCGCGGCCGGGCTGCGCCGGATGGCTTCGGTGATCTCCCGAGCGGAGGCTTCCACGTCGCCGCGCCGCTCCCGCCAGAGCTTCTTCAGGCGCGGCACGAGTTCCATCATGCCGAGGCGTCCATACCGGCTCTGCTTCGGGATGTACGTCGCCACGAAGAACGGCTGTTTGTCCGGGGTCATCACCACGTTGAGCGGCCAGCCGCACGAGCCGCCCATCATCTGGCAGAACGACATGTACAGGTTGTCGATGTCCGGCCGCTCTTCCCGGTCCACCTTGATCGAGACGAACGCCTCGTTCATCAGGGCGGCGACCTCTTCGTCCTCGAACGACTCGCGCTCCATCACATGGCACCAGTGGCACGTCGAATAGCCGATGGAGAGGAAGATCGGCTTGTCTTCGGCGCGGGCGCGCGCGAACGCCTCCTCGCCCCAGGGATACCAGTCTACGGGATTGTTTTTGTGCTGAAGGAGATACGGGCTTTTTTCGTGGGCGAGGCGGTTTTGTCGAGCCATGGTGGGGTCATTTGCGCATGAGACGGCGAAGAGCACGCACGTCAGGGGAAGAAGCAGCCGGGAACGGACCAAAAGCATGAGAGCGGGCCGGATAGAAAAGGCGACGAGGCTTATAAGCGTCGTCGCCGTCTTTGTGCCGTCCCGTTTCGCCGAGGCGTCAGGCCTCGCCGTCTTCCGAAGCGGGTCGTCGTTCCTCCAACGTCGTCGGGCGTCCCGGGGCCGGCGCCTCCGGCGCGCGGTCCTGCGCCCTCCCGTGCTCGGCGGCGGGCGTTTTCGCCTCGTCTTCGGTCCAGTACGGTTCCGGCAGATCGTGATGCTCCGCTATTTCACGAACCAGAAGAAAGAGGTTCCAGTCTACCTCTTCCCGTTCATCTAACCCCACCTCACCGGTCGCCAGGTGGAATGATTTGACCAAAAGCTTTTCGAGGCGATCGAAGAGGCCGCGTAAGGAACTGCTCATGACGATCCTTTCTTTTCAGATACGCTCTGCTTATTTCAACTTTCCCGGGTATCCGAAGCGGTGTGATTGTTCTCGGGGGAATCCTGGTTTCGTCACACTACGAAGGATGAACTACGAACGAAAGCCGTCTCGCATACGAACGCGCCGTCCCGGAGAGGACAAGGCGCAGCCGCACCTTCATAGAAGGTTTCGCCCTAAGGACAGAATTCTTAAAGGGAAAAAAGAGAAGATCGTCGGGGTCAGACGGGCGGCATGGACCGCAACCGTTGTGGGCACCTATCGCACGACGGCTCCGTTCTCGCCTTCGGAGGTGAGGGGCGCGAGCGTGCCGTCCCGATTCTCGGCCATGAGGAGCATCCCCTGACTCTCCAGCCCCATCATCTTGCGCGGGGCGAGGTTGGCCACCACCACCACGCGACGCCCCACCAGTTCCTCCGGCGTCATTTGCTGCGCCACGCCCGCCAGTATCTGCCGCGTCTCGAAGCCGAGGTCGACCTCCAGGCGAAGGAGTTTCTTCGATTTCGGGAGACGTTCCGCCGCCGTCACCGTGCCCATGCGAAGGTCGAGTTTGGCAAAGTCGTCGTACGTGATGGTTTCTTTGAGGGGCTCATAGGGCGGCTCCTCCGAAGCTTCCGCCGCGTTGGCGTCATTCAGTATTGCGATCTGCGCCTCGATGGCTTCGTCGTCGATCTTCCGGAAGAGGATCTGCGCTTTGCCGAGGACGTGTCCGGGTTCGAGCAGTGCGCCGCCCGCCTCGTCCCACCCGCGCGTTGCCGGGCCCGCGTCGCCCGGCGCGCTCGAACGCACGCCGGAGAGGTTGAGCATCGCGCGGAGCCTGGCGGCGGAGAAGGGAAGCACCGGCTCCATGAGCACACAGAGGGCCGCGCACACTTGCAGGGAGACGTGGATGGTGTTCGCGCATGCCTGCGGGTCCGTCTTCCGCGTGTGCCACGGTTCGGTGTCGTTGAAATACTTGTTGCCGAGCCGCGCGAGGTTCATCGTCTCGAAGACCGCCTCCCGCATCCGGAACGCCTCGTACGCCGCGCCGATGCGTTCCGGGAACCCGGCGAGCCGGGCCAGCGCCTCCCGGTCCGTTTCGCTCGGGTTCACGAGCGGCGGCGCCGCCCCCCCGGCGAACCGGTGCGCAAACGTCATCGTCCGGTTGACGAAGTTGCCGAGGATGTCGGCGAGTTCGGAGTTGGAGCGTGTCTGGAAATCGCGCCAGCTGAAGTCGGCGTCTTTCGTCTCCGGGAGCGTGGCGGCGAGGCTGTACCGGAGGTAGTCGGGCGGAAACTGTTCGAGGTATTCGTGCAGCCAGACGGCCCATCCCCGGCTCGTCGAGAGCTTTTGTCCTTCGAGGTTGAGAAACTCGTTTGCGGGCACGTTCTCGGGCAGGATGAAGCCGTCATACTCCATGAGCATGGCGGGAAACATGAGGCAATGGAAGACGATGTTGTCCTTTCCGATGAAGTGGATGAGCATCGAGCGGTCGTCCTTCCAGTATTTTTCCCACCGGTCCGGGTCGCCCTGTTCGGCGGCCCATTCCTTGGTCGCCGAGATGTATCCGATGGGCGCGTCGAACCAGACGTAGATCACCTTGCCTTCGGCGTCGACGCCGGCCTTCTCCGCCACGTCGCGGGGGACGGGCACGCCCCACGGCACGTCGCGGGTGATGGCGCGGTCCTTCAGACCTTCCTTGAGCCAGCTCCTGACCTGCCCGAGGACGTTCGGCTTCCATTCGGGGTGCGTGGCGATCCAGCGTTCGAGTTCGGGCTGCAGCCGCCCGAGCGGCAGGTACCAGTGGGTCGTCTCGCGAAGCTCCGGGGTGGCGTCGGAAAGCGTGCTCCGGGGATTGATCAGCTCCATCGGGCTGAGCGACGCGCCGCAGCGCTCGCATTGATCGCCGTAGGCATCCTCGTAGCCGCACACGGGGCACGTGCCGCGCACGAACCGGTCGGCGAGGAAAAGGCCGGCCTTCGGGTCATACAATTGCTGCTCGGTCCGGAGCACGAAGACCTCCTTCTCGGCCAGGTGGCGGAAGAAATCCTGACTCGTCTCGACGTGCACGGGCGAGGTGGTGCGTCCGTAATGGTCGAAGCTCATCCCGAAACCCTCGAACGCCTGCGCGATCATGGGATGATAGCGGTCGACGACCTCTTTCGGGGTGATGCCTTCATGGAGGGCGCGCACCATGATCGCCACGCCGTACTCGTCGGAGCCGGAGACGAAGACGACGTCGCGGCCCTTGAGCCGCTGATATCGGCAGTACAGGTCGGCAGGGAGATAGGCCCCGGCGAGGTGTCCGATGTGGATCGGCCCATTCGCATAGGGCAGGGCCGCCGTCACGAGAATGCGTTCGAAGTGCTTGTCAGCCATGGGTTTGCTCTCGACGATGAGCCGCACCGGCGGCGCGGGATTAGGAGTCGGATCAGACGGAATAAACAAAATACGAGCGATCAATGACGCCCGTCGTCGTCCCGGGACGCGCCTTCACGGTTTATTTACGGCCCGGCGGTGAAGAATCCTCGGTCGTTCGCGCGATTTACGTGCAAAGTTCCGTCGTTCCATGCTAACTTGACGTTCCCCCTTTCCCGACCATGCTTGAGAAGACGATGCTCTCCAACCAGACCGTTGCCGTCATCGGGGCGGGCAACATCGGGCGCGCCCTCATCGGCGGTATGTTGAACGCCCACGAGCTCGACCCCGGACGCATCCGCGCCACGCGGCGCAACCCGGCGACCCTCGCGGCCCTCGCCCAACAGTTCCCCGGCATCGAGACGACGACCGACAACGCGGCGGCCGTGCGCGACGCCACGGTGGTCGTGCTCGCCATCAAACCGCAGAACGCCGTCGAGGTCATCCGGGAGATCCGCCCGCACGTTCCCGACAGCGCGCTCGTCATCTCGGTGCTCGCCGGGCTGACGACGCGGGCGCTTCAGGAAGCGTTCGAGAAGCCCGTGCCCGTGGTCCGCTCGATGCCGAACACGCCGATGATCGTGGACGCGGGCGCGACGGCCATCGCGGCGGGAAACCTCGCCACGGACGACCACATGACCATCGCGCGACAGCTCTTCGAGGGCGTCGGGCAGGTGGAGGAGGTGCCCGAATACCTGATGGACGCCGTGACGGGCCTTTCCGGAAGCGGCCCGGCGTACGTGTACATGTTCATCGAGGCGCTCACCGACGGCGGCGTCAAGCAGGGCATCCCGCGCCCGCAGGCCTTCCGGCTCGCCGCGCAGACCGTCTACGGAGCGGCCCGGCTCGTGCTCGAGACGGGCAAGCACCCGGCCATCCTCCGCGACGAGGTGACCACGCCCGGCGGCACGGCCATCGCCGCCGTCGCCGACCTCGAATCGCACGGACTCCGGACGATGCTCATCAACGCCGTCGCCACGGCCACGGCGCGCTCGAAAGAGCTGAGCAAGCTGAAAGATTGACCGTACGCAGGGGATATGGAACGATGCGCGCCGACGGGGTTATGACCCTGTAATCCGGCTTGATTTTTTTGCGCCAACGTGCCATTGGAACAACCATGACTCTCGTGATCCCGGCCCTCGACATTCGCGGCGGGCGGTGCGTACGCCTCTATCAGGGCTCGTATGCACGCGAGACCGTCTACTTCGACGACCCCGTCCGCATGGCCAAGCTGTGGCGGGTGATGAATGCGCGGACGCTCCACCTCGTCGACCTCGACGCGGCGCGGGGCGGCTCCGAGAACAACCGCGAGGTCATCCATCGCATCTGTGAAGAGCTCGACATCCCGATCCAGCTCGGCGGCGGCATCCGCACGATGGAAGACATCCGCACGGCGCTCGACCTGGGCGTCTACCGGGTGGTCCTCGGCACCTCGGCGGTGCGAAACCCGGACCTCGTCGCCGAGGCCGTCGCCCGCTTCTCCGCCAGCCGCATCGTGGTGGGCATCGACGCGGCCGACGGCGAGGTGCGCGTGGAGGGCTGGACCGAAGGCTCCGGCCTCGACGCCGTAGAGATGGCCGTGGACATGGAGGCGCGCGGCGTGCGACGCATCATCTACACCGACATCAGCCGCGACGGGACGCTGGAAGGCCCCAACGTCGATGCCTACCGCACGATGGGCGAACACCTCCGACGCGCCCACATCACCGCCTCCGGCGGCATCGGCGGATACCCGGACCTGCTCAAGATCAAGGAGCTCGCCCCCTATAAGGTCGACTCCGTCATCGTCGGGCGCGCACTCTATGAGAACAAGTTCCCCTGCCAGCAATTCTGGTGCTGGCACTACAAGGACGAAGTCGACCTGGAGCACTATTCCACCGCACCGCTCAAAACGAACCGTTCCGGCTCGTAAAGCGCCCATGCCCCCGGGGGATAATTTTTTCCCTTTCACAATAAGCGCCCGGCCCGGACGTTGTACCCTCGAAGCCTCGCGCGGCCGAACACGCCGGGATGCTCTTCCCGGATCCGGTCGCCATCCAGCCTCGGTCACGTCTCCGTCGTAGCGCCCCGCAGGCCGGCATTCCCCACAGAAAAGCATCTGCCCATCACTCCGGCTCCGCACCGGAGCCAACCGCACGGGAGGGTCATCCATGGAAAACCAGCCGCACGCCCGCAGTTCGCTCGTCATGGGACTCAGCCTCGTCGCCCTGCTTCTCTTCACGGCCAACTTCTATCAGTACCTCACGCAGCGACTGCTTCCACGGCTGACGCCATACGCCGATTTCACCCCTCCGCATTGCGCTCCCGCTCCCCTCATCCACGCCTTCGTTCATACGGAAGAAGCCACGCGGGATAAGCGCGGCATCCGGGTTCGAATCCATCAAGCCGACCGTCACCTTGCCGAGGATCTCGCTCGGCCCTCGACGATCCACCTTCGGCCGTTCACGAAGTTCATGCGGATCGAGGCGGAGATGCGGCGTCTGAAGAGCGCGTTGCAGGAGGAGGAGATGACGATTCGGCGTCTCGAACGGCAACTCCGAGAACAGAGCGCTCCGAAGAGCGCCGGCGCCCGGAGCACGCACGTTCTCATCGAGCGGTGAACGGGCCCCCTCATCCGTCTCCCTTTTCCCGTTCAAAGAGCGCCGTCAGAAAAGCGCGGGCGGCGGTGTAAATGCCCGGCGCTTCTTCCTCGCGCGGTCCCGCCACGTTGAGCGTGCGGAGTCCTTCTCGCGCGATCCACTCCCGCACCTTTTCGACGCCCTCCCGGCCTTCGAGCCGGTGCACGAGAAGGGGTTTTCCCTGCCGCTTCGCCTCCCGGATCGTCAAAGCCGTCCCCCCGTCCGGTTTCGCGCTTATGAGCACGAGCGTGCCGTCGGCGTCGCGGACGTTCCATGCGGTGCGTTCGGCATAGTCCGCCGAGGGCGTCTCCCGGAGCGGATACCGCGCGTCGAGGGGCCCATCCTCCGCCCGCCTCGAGCGCGGGCACCAGCCGCCGACGGGCACCCCCGCCGCCATTGCCGCATCGAGCGCCGCCCGGTCGACGCCCGTCTGACCGCCGGAGATCACGTTTCGGATCATCATATTTTTACCGTAGTTTTTCGCCGGTCCGAACCCTGGCTCGTTTCCCCCGAACCCATGTCCCGTCTTTTCGTCGCCCTCGACGTTCCGCCGTCGGTCAAGATACGGATGGGAGCGCTCTTCGAAGCCGAGGAGGGGGTCCGCTGGGTGCGTCCGGAGCAGATCCACCTCACGCTTCGCTTCATCGGCGAGGTGGATGCCGAGACGACGGCGACGCTCACCGAGCGCCTCCACGCCGTGGACGCCGCGCCGTTCCCGCTCCGGATCGGGGGCGTGGGCGTCTTCCCGGGCCGCCGGCGCCCGCGTGTGCTCTGGGTCGGAGCCGCCGGCGGCGACGGCCTCGCCACGCTCCACGACGACATCGAGCGCGTCGTGCGCGAAGCCGGGGTCCCTCCCGACGCGAAGCCGTTTCGACCGCACCTCACGCTCGCCCGGCTCCGCCACCCCGACCCCGCGTGGGTCCGCGCCTTCCTCTCCGATCATCGGGACTTCGCCGCCGAGACGTTCACCGTCTCCCACTTTCACCTTTATGAGAGCCGCCTGCTCCCCGAAGGGGCGACGCACCACCGGCTGGCCTCGTACCCCCTTGCCGAATCATGACGGCGAAAGTCTTATCTTGACCCGCCTGCCGCCCTTCGCTCATCCCAAACGACCGCCCCGATGCTTGCCTGTCAGAAAAGCCTCTTTTCGCTTCCGGACGATCTTCACTACCTCAATTGCGCCTTCATGGCCCCGCTCTCGCGCCGGGTGGAGGCGGCAGGGATCGAAGGCATCCGGCAAAAAGCCGCTCCGTCGAACATCACCCCGGCGGATTTTTTCGAGCCGAGCGACGGCGTGCGGCGACGGTTCGCCCGGCTCGTCAACGTCGACGACCCGCGGCGCGTGGCGATCATCCCGGCGGCGTCGTACGGCATTGCGACGGTGGCGAAGAACACCCGGCTCTCGAAAGGGCAGAACATCGTCGTGCTGCACGAGCAGTTTCCGAGCAACGTCTATGCGTGGCGGCGGCTGGCGGCGGAGCAGGGCGTCGCGCTTCGAACGATCCACCCGCCGAACGACGCGGCGCACCGGGGCATGGTCTGGAACGAGCGCATCCTCGACGCCATCGACGCGCAGACGGGGCTCGTCGCCCTCCCGCACGTCCACTGGGCCGACGGCACGCGCTTCGACCTCGAACGCATCGGCGCGCGCGCCCGCGAGGTCGGCGCAGCCTTCGTCATCGACGGCACGCAGTCGGTCGGAGCGCTGCCCTTCGACGTGGCGCGCATCCGCCCCGACGCCTTGATCTGCGCCGGGTATAAATGGCTCCTCGGCCCGTACAGCATCGGCGTCGCCTATTTCGGCCCCCGGTACGACGACGGCGTTCCGCTCGAAGAGAACTGGATCGCACGTCGCGGCAGCGAGCACTTCGCCGGACTCGTCGCCTACGAGGACGGATATCAGCCCGGCGCGATCCGCTTCGACGTGGGCGAGCGAAGCAATTTCATCCTCGTGCCCATGCTTTCCGCCGCGCTCGACCACCTCCTCGAATGGGGCGTCGAGAACGTGCAGGCGTACTGCCGCACCCTCACCCGCGAGGTGCTCGTCGAGGCGCGGGCGCTCGGGTACGACCTCGAAGACGAGCGCTTCCGAAGCTCCCACCTCTTCGGCATCCGCGCGCCCGCGCACGTGCCGATGGAGCGTCTCCGCGAGGCGCTCGCCGAACGTCGCATTTCGGCGTCGGTGCGCGGCAACGCCCTCCGACTTGCCCCGAACGTGTACAATGACGCGGCCGACATGGACGCGCTCCGCGACGCTTTCCTTGCCTGTCTCCGCCCTCAGCGACATCATTCGCTTCCCGGCTCGTAACCGCTCCGGTTCCGACGACCGGCCATGTTTCGGAAGCGAGGAAACGCGGGCACGGCGTTTGCGTTTGCATGAGGCATCTCTCGTATGCCCCCTTTACCCCGCTTTCTTCACCTTGAGATCAACCATGAAACGCCCTTCCCTCATTTTGAGAATCCTTTTTGCGATGAGCGCCGTCCTGCTTCTTGGACAACCGGCGGCGCGAGCCCAGAGCGGGCAGGACGTGCTCGAGCGCATCAAAAACACTTATGAAGGCATCGACGCGCTCCGGGCCGAGTTCCGGCAGATTACCACCACCCCCTTCGACGAAACCGGAACGTCGATCTCCGGCGTCATCTATCTCAGCAATGACAAGTTTCGCGTCGAGACCGACGGGCAGACCATCGTCTCGAACGGGCACGTCACGTGGATCTATAATGCCGCCACGAATCAGGTCCTCATCAACGACAACCTGGAGGACGAGACGACCTTCTCACTGAGCCGCTTCCTCTTCGATTTCGACGACACGTATGAGATTGCCTCGGCGGGTCGGGCGTTGCTCGGCGGCAAGGAACACCACATCCTCCGCCTCCACCCGAAGAACCCGGAGTCGTACTTCCGCGAGATCATGGTGGTCATGCGCGACAGCGACAACCTCGTTCCCCGGATCGAGGTGTTGGACGCAAACGATACACGCATGGTGTTCGAGCTCAAATCCATCGAGATCGACCCGCCGCTCGCGCCGGATACGTTCCTCTTCGTTCCTCCCGAGGGCTCCGAGATCGTGGATCTGCGCTCGGAATGAGCCTGCGACGACCCCACGTTTTTCCCCTCCCGGTGGCGCATCGGGAGGTTTTTTTTTGCGCCGTGCACAGGATGCTCGCCCCCCCGCGACCCCGGACGTTTCTCTCCTCCTTCACCCCCATTCCCGGCCCTTCCTCTTCCATATCCTCTTCCGTATGTTTTGTGCGAAAGAAGGATCTTCACCCTTCCGAAAGGGGTATCTCCCGGCCCTCACCACCCTCCACCTCACGAAGACCGCCGCCCTTCCTTGAACCCACGTCTCCGAAAGATTCTCGCGCAGGTCGGCAGCTTTGCGCTAGCCGCGGTGCTCCTGTATCTCGCGCTTCGGGGCGTCGATTTTTCGGAGGTGGGCGAGGCGCTTCGCGAGGCGCATTACGGGTGGCTCTTGCCGCTGGCGATCATCACACTGTTGAGCCATCTTCTGCGGGCGTGGCGGTGGCAGGTCCTGCTCGAGACGCTCCCGCCCGAGACGCCGGGCGCCGCCCCGAAGCAGGTCTCCCTCCTGACCGCCTTCTATTCGCTCATGATCGGCTACATGGTCAATTATGCCGCGCCGCGCGCGGGGGAGTTCGTCCGCGCAGCGAACCTGGCGAAGCGAGAGCAGATCCGGTTCAGCTACGTGCTCGGCACGGTCGCCGTGGAGCGCATACTCGACGTGGTGGTGCTCGTGGTCGCCCTCGTGAGCGTATTCGTGATCTTTTTCGAGCGTCTGACCGTCCTTCGTGAACTCTTTCTCACGCCGATCCTCGATCAACTCGGCGAGATTCCTGCGCTCGTCCTCGTCATCCTGACGGTGGTCATTGCGCTGCTGGTGTTCTCCCTCTACCGCTGGGCGCTTCTGCAGAGCGCCCGGTACGAGAACGGCTGGGTGCGACGGCTGGGTGCGGCGATGGCCTCGTTCAAAGAAGGATTGCTGACGCTGGTCCATACGAAGCGCCCGGTGATGATGGTCTTTTCCACCCTCGCGATCTGGTTCTGTTACGCGCTCATGGCATATCTGCCGCTCGTCATTCTGGGCATGACCGAGCCGTATCACCTGTCCCTCCTCGATGCATGGGGGATCATGGTGCTGGGAGCCGTCGGCGTGGCCATCCCGTCGCCCGGCGGGGTGGGATCGTATCATTACATCACCATCGAGACGCTGGTGAACCTCTTCGGTGTGCCGGTGAGCCCGGCGGCTTCCTATGCCATCCTCTCGCACGCGGGCCAGCTCCTGCTCTACGTGGCCGTGGGCTTCCTCGCGGTGCTCCTTCAGGGGTCCGGCTTCCGCACGCTCAATGAGACGACCGACGAGAACAAGCCTGCCTCCTAGACCCGTCGCCCCCCGGATGTTATCGCACCTGCCGACGCCCCGCATGCACCTTCTGGCCCGTCTCGCCGCGACGGGGCTGTGGCTGTGCCTCGTCTCCGTCACCCAGGGGGTGCATGCGCAGGCTCCGCCGTACGAACACCCGCTCTTCACCGGACCCGTCCACGAGGCGCCGCCCCAGCCGTTCGACCTCGAACACCTCCGCCTCGACGCCCGCCTCGACCCGGGCGAGGGAACCCTCTCCGCCTTCGCGCGCCTCCGAATGACCGGCCTCGGAGACTCGCTCGCCACGATCCTGCTCTCCGCCCGCGACCTCGCCGTCGACAGCGTGCGGATCCGCCTCGACACTCTGGCCTTCGTCGCTGCCTTCCGCCTCGGCGGCGCGGATTCGCTCCTCATCCTGCCCGACACGCTCCCCCCGCCCGGACGACCGTTCGAGGTAGAGATCGCATACACGGCCCGACCGAGACGCGGGCTATACGTCCGCCCCGCCGCCGCACCGGGCGGGCACCCGACCCTGTGGACGAGCGCCGTCCCCGGAACGCAGGCGCACTGGCTGCCCATCCCGCCCGCCCCCGGCGACCGCTTCACGACGGACCTGCGTCTCACGGTGGAGCGGCGCATGCAGGCGCTCGCGCCCGGACGCCTCGTCGAGACTCTGCCGAACGAAGACGGAACGGTCACGTTTCGCTTCGCGAGCGAGAAACCGTATCCGTCGCATGTCCTCGTCATGGCGGTCGGCGTCTTTGCGGCGGAAGAGGCCGCCCCCCTCGTCGGCGGGCGGGAGATGACCTTCGCAAGCGTCGCACGCCCCGACCGCACGGCCGAGGCGGCCCGGACCTTCGCCCACGCGCCGGCCCTCGCACAGTTCTTCTCGACCTATCTCCGGTATCCGCTTCCCGGCCCCGGCTTCACGGCCCTGGCCCTCCCGGACCTCTTCCCCGAACGGATCACCGCGCCGCACCTCGCCCTCGTCGATGACGGCTACCTCGTCGACCGCCCCGCCGCCTTCGACGAGAACCCGGATGAGCCCCTCTCCGAAGCGATCGCCGCGCAGTGGTTCGGGATGCTCATCTCTGCCGACTACTGGACGGACCGCTGGCTCGACGACGCTCTGCCCGCTTTTCTGAGCGCCCGTTTCCTCGCAAACGAAGGCGGTGAGGCCGCGCTTGAACTGCTCATGGAATCCTTCGCCGAACGCTATTTCGCCGAGGCGCAACGTTATCGCCGACCCCTTGTGTGGGATCAGTGGGAAGATGCCTCCGATCTCCTCGACGCGCACGGGCGGGACAAGGGCGCGTGGGTCCTTTTCATGCTGTGGAAGCGGATGGGCGACGAGGCGTTCCGGCGCGCCCTCAACCGATACCTCCACGCCTACGACTATGCGGCGGCGGGGAGCGAGGATCTCCGACGGATGCTCGAAGCGGAGGCGGACGTTCGGCTCGATGACTTCTTCGACACGTGGGTGTATGCCGCCGGGCATCCCGTCCTCGACGTGAACTATGCGTACGACCCCGCGCGCGAACGCTTGTCGGTCACGGTGCGACAGGCGCAGGAGGGGTTCCTCGTGCCCGAGGTCTTCGAGGCCGATCTCGAAGTGGAAGTGCGGACGCTGGCCGGGCCGGAGCGCTTTCCGATCCATCTCTCGCGGCGGGAACAGACGTTCTCTTTCCCACTCTCGATGCCGCCCCGGTACGTGCTCGTGGACGCGGGCGACGGGCTCCTTGCCGAGATCCGGACGGATCAGCCGGCGTCGGCATGGGTGGGGCAGCTCACGCGCGCCGACGCGCCGGTGCAGCGCCTTCGGGCCGCGCGCGCGCTCCGGGCCTTTCGCACGCATCCCGACCTGCTTCTCGGCCTGCGTTCGGCCTTCACCCGTGAGGCCGAGGCGCGCGTCCGTGCGGCTGTGGTCGAGACGATGGCCTCCTTGCCGCCCTCGCCGTCGGTGAAGCGGGCGCTCCTCTCCGCCCTCGACGACGACGCTCCCGACGTGCGCCGCGCCGCGCTCGAAGGCCTCACCGCCTACCCCGACGACGACGCCGTGGCCGGACGCGCGCTGGCGCTGGCGAACACCGACCCGAGCGCTCGCGTCCAGGCCGCCGCGGTGCGCGTGCTCGCCCGCCTCGGCGCACCGAACGCGCTCGACGTGGTGCGGTCGGCCCTTGTCACCCCCTCTCACCGGGACGTCATCCGCCGAACGGCGCTCGCCGTGCTCCCCGACCTCCCGATGCCGCCCCGCGAAGCGTTGACCGTTGCGCTCCGTTCCTCTACCGCAGACCAGCCCGCGCGGGTTCGCGCCGCCGCCGTCCCGTTGCTCGCGCACCTCGCCCCCGACCACCGCCGCGCGCGTCGCCGCCTCTTCCGGCTCCTCGCCGATCCGCATCCCGTCGTCCGCCGCGCCGTCCTCGAAGCCCTCGCCGCGATGGGCACCCCAGAGGCGCGGGAAGCCCTCGAACGACGCCTCCCCGAAGAGCCCGAGCCGAGCCTCGCGCGAAGCATCCGACGAGCCCTCGACCGCCTCTCCACCTCCTCCGGCGCATAGGCCGCCCTCCACGCGCCGATCCCCCGAGCGCCCGTCACCGATTCGCATGCCTTATCGAACGGCTCGTCGTTGAACATCTACCATTCAGGCCATTTCCAGAGGTATGGGACGATTCGTGCCCTGATCTTATCGTAGCAAAACCGGTTCACTACGAACTAATTCTCTGGCGGCAAGCTCCCCACAAACGTCGTAATTTCAGAAATTTAACTCACACGACCCATGCAAGCTGTGGCCAATTATGAGACAACGAACCCTCTGTCTGAACTGATCAGCGACGAGGTGTACGAAGTTCTTGCCGCCCACAATCTCCTCAGTGAGAAGGGCGTACGGGATTACCAGATTCGTCGGCGTTTTCGCACGATGAGGCGTCAGAACATCCCGGCGTATGACGCCATCGAGCAGTTGCGTCTGGAGTACCCGTATCTTCAGTTCGACACCATCCGCAAGATCGTCTACAAACTCAACGGCGGAAAGCGGGGTTGAACGCCGTTTCCGGCAGAGCTTACGGCCGACGGGTTCGCGCGGCCGCAAAGAGCAGGATGCCCGCCGCCACGGACGCATTCAGTGACTCCGTCGGCCCCCGCAACGGGATTGCCACGCGATAGTCACAGGCATTCTCGATTTGCGGGCGCAACCCCCGCTCTTCGTTGCCGATCACGAGGGCCAGCGGGCGGTCCCAGTCCATCTCCCACACCGACGTTTCTCCGGTTCCCGTGGCGCCCGCCACCCAGTAGCCCCGCTCCTTGAGTTGCTCGATGACGCCGACGAGATTGCCCGCCCGGGCAATGGGGATGCGCAGAGCAGCGCCGGCGCTCGCCTTGACGGCCGCGGCATTGAGCGGCGCCCTTCTGTGCCGGGGCACGATCACACCCGCCACCCCGGCCCCCACCGCGCTTCGGAGGATCGCCCCGAAGTTGTGGGGATCTTCGATCCGGTCGAGCAGCAGCACGATCGGCTTCTTCTCGCGCACCACGTCCGTGTCGGCGGCGATCTCGTGGAGCATTTCTTCCACTTCCCGGTACGCGACGGGTATGGTCACGGCGGCCACGCCCTGGTGCGCCACACCGGGCGCCAGCCTCGCAAGCCGCGCGGCGGGCACCTGTTGCACCGGGACGCCTTCGGCTTTCGCCAGGCGGCGAATCTGCTGGATCCCGCGCCCGGCCAGCCCCTGCCGGATCATCACCTTCTCGATCCGGCCGTCTCCCCGCTCCAGCGCTTCCCGCACGGGATTTCGCCCGACGATCAGCCCCTCTTCGACAACCCCTTTCTTCATGTGCATTCCCCGGCGTTTTTCAGCGCCCTCGCGCTTCGGCGGAGGCCTGTTCCCTTGAAGGTTCCCCCGCCTAATAGACCCTCTGCTCCGATTCCGAGGCCGTGGAGGCCGCAAGGAAGTGGCACGTCACCAGGGTGCCGCCCTCTGCGTGAGGCCGCACGTCGAGCACGCCCTCGATCATCCGGGCGCGATACTTCATGATGCGAAGCCCCATGCCTCCCGCCTCGGGCGCTGACTCCGGGATGCCGATGCCGTTGTCTCGCACGGAGAGGGTCACAATTTTTCCTTTCTGGAGGAGGCTCACTTCGAACCGGGTGGCCTGGCTGTATCGCATGGCGTTGTTGAGTGCCTCCTGGGCAATGCGATAGACCTGTGTGGCCACTTCGGGATCCCGGATATAGACCGGCTCCGGAGCAATCAGCTTGCATGGAATGCCGGTGAACCGCTCGACCGAGAACGCCAGCCCCTTCAGCGCCTGCGCCAGACCGTCGGCTTCCATCGTGACCGGGTTGAGCCCCTGCGCCAGCGCTCGCGCCTGCGTCATCGCCTCTGCCACGAACTGGTCCACCTCCGCGATGATTTCGGCTTCTTCGGTCATCTCCTGCGAGCGGAGACGCTTTTCCAGTTGCGCGATCTTAAAGCGCGTGCCGGCGAGGAGTTGCCCGAGACCGTCGTGCAAATCGCTTCCGATCCGGCGTTGCTCGCGCCCGCTGATCTCCAGAATCTCCCGCTCCAGCCGTTTCTGTTCGGTGATGTCCACGAGCGAGACGAGCACACGGGAATAGTCTCCTTCATGACCCGGCGGCACGGCCCATCGAAACGTGATGTCGCGGTCGTTCCCGCGCAGGGTGCGCACCGTCGTCTCGAACTCCATCAGCGTCTCGCCGCGGAGCAACGCCTGAAGCTCCCGTTTGAAGGCCTCCGCCATCTTTTCCGTGGCCTCGCCATTGGCGAACGCGTTCCGGAGTTCTTCCGGATGATCTGCCTCGAACATCCTTACGGCGGCCTGATTGACGCCGAGCAGACGCACCCGCTGAGCGCACGCCGTGAGCACTTCCGGATGTTGTTCCAGATATTCCGGCACATCCTTGACGCCGTCGAGGGGGAGCAAATCGAGGAAAGACTTGACGCCCGACAGATCCGCTTCCCAGATCGCGATGGGCGAATGCTCGAACAGGCCCCGGAACCGCACCTCGCTCTCTCGCAAGGCCTCTTCGGCCCGCCGCCGCTTCACGATGTGCCGCCACCCGCTCATGACCCGATCCACCGTGCGAGGCATCTGGATGAGCATCTCCTCCGACTTCACGACGTAATCCATCGCGCCCGCCTTCATCGCTTCCACGGCCACCTGCTCGTCGCCGTGGCTCGTCATGATGATGACGGGGTAGAGGGGCATCCCCCCCTCCATCGCCAGCAGCTCGATGCCGTCGCCGTCGGGCAACCGGAGGTCGACGATGGCGAGGTCCGGAAGCGAACGGCCAAGCCGCCGGCGTGCCTCCTTCAGCGTGGCCACGTCCGTCAACGCCACCTGATCTCCCCGCATCTCGAAGGCGCGCCGGATCAATTCTTTGTGCGCTTCCTCATCCTCTACCAACAAAATATCCATACGGTCCCTGCTCTAAACGTCCCCCGGAACGAACGGTCCCGGCCGGTCCTCGTCACCGGCGCTTTCGCCGCTACGGCCACGGGTAATGATTCCATCCCAGCCAGTAGTATCCCAATTCTCTCATCAGACTCGTGAAACGGGCAAAATCGAGGGGCTTCACGACGTAACTATTGACGCGATGTTCGTAGGCGCGGACCACGTCCTGTTCGGCCTCCGAAGTAGTCAGGACGACGACCGGAATCATGTGAAGGTCTTCGGAGGCCCGGATCTGCCGCAACACTTCGAGGCCATGCACTTTGGGAAGCCGAAGGTCCAGCAGAATCATGTGCGGGCGGGGCGCATCTTTATACTCGCCACGCCTGAACACAAAGTCAAGCGCCGCTTCACCATCGGTGAGGTGAATGATATGGTTCTCCGCGCGATAGTCCTCCAGACTCCGAAGCACCAACTCCGCGTGCGCGGGATCATCTTCGACCAACAGGACCGTAAAGGGCTCCTTCGCCATATTCCCTCGGCGCAAATACGTCTCTTCCGTTTATCCCAGCGTCTTTCACTGCTCCTGATTTCGGATCACTGATCCCGCCCGGCGATGTATGATTACATCGACCCGGAACGATCAGACCTTAGCAACGCTGAGGGCGCGTGGAGGGGGATGACTCATTTCCTTGAACCGATCGCTGCGCATATCCCGCGCACCATGCCGGGGCCGCCGACCAAGCGCCCCCTTTGATGCGTGATACCCGGAAAACACGTCTTTCCCCCCTCCCGGCCCACCGGGAAGAGGAGACTAGTATGCAGAGGCGAAAACGCCATCCGTACGACCCAGCGCCTGATCAGGCGCCCTATGCACGCGGATGGGTTGGCCCGGTTCATTTCCGGAGTGTTATTATACACATCTTCGGCGATAATTATCCGTTCATCCGAGCCATCTTCAAAAAGACACGGTCCTCGCCGCCTTTTTCATGCGAAGCAACACATGCAAGGGGCGTTCTCATCACACGCGCTTCAGGAGTCGCCCATTGCCTCGCCCGCCGGAAGCGTAAAATAAAACGTGGCGCCGGTCGTATCGGCTCCCGACTCGACCCAGATGCGCCCGCCGTGCACCTCCACGATCCGCTTGACCAGCGCCAGACCGATCCCCGTGCCCTCCACCCGGTTGTTCAGTCGCTCGAACAGATCGAAGACCTTCTCGTGATACCGGGCGTCGATGCCCATACCGTTGTCCCGCACCCAGCACAGCACCTCGCCTTCGCCCTGCCGCCGCGCCCCGATCTCCACCCGCGGACGGGGCTGGTCTCCCATGAACTTGACCGCGTTGTCGATCAGGTTCTGGAACACTTCG
>NZ_JBWOPL010000085.1:0-32099 GCF_056451265.1 Rhodocaloribacter sp.
TACATTTTCTTCCATCATTTTCTTCCCCACGCGCTTGGTGTGCGTCCGGTCCGGCGCTTGAAGGCGCGGGCGAACGTGGTGTAGTTCTCATAGCCGACGGCGAAGGCCACGTCGGACAGCGCGCAGGTCTCACGGCGCATCAGGCGCCGGGCCGCCTCGATGCGCAGGCGCTCGACGTAGGCGTGGACGGTCGAGCCCACGTGCCGCCGGAAGCGGGCGTGGACGCGGGCGCTGCGGAGACCGCAGGCGTCGAGGGCGGCGCCGGCGGTCAGGTCCCGGTCGAAGAGGTGCGCGTGCAGGTAGGCGAGCAACGTTTGCACGTCCGGCGGTAAAGCGGACGTGTCGCGCGAGGACAGCTCACGGAGAAAGACGGCCTTTTCAGTTTCCAGAAGCGGGTACGGCATGGAAGGTGCGGGCGGGTGAGCCGGCGGAGGAGCGCTCAGAGGGAAGGTCCGTCCCGTATAAACACCGCGACGGGGCGAATATAACCTTGTGGGCCGCCGTGGTGGGGTGCGGCGCTCGCGCTCGGCTGAGCGGCGCGGTTCACCGGCCCACTTTGAGGCGGCGGGCGAGGCTCTTCGGGAGGCGGGCGTGGAGGATGCGGGCGCACGTGCGCTCGACGTCGTACGGCGCGCGGACGAGTTCGTAGGCGAACGTCTCGGTGTCGAAGAAGGCGAAGCCGAGGCGCGGGTCGTTGTCGCGCGGCTGGCCCACGCTGCCCACGTTGATGAGGAAGCGGTAGCCGGGCCGGACGCGGAGCACGCCGAGCCTGTTCGCCATCACCGCCGGGATGTGGGTGTGCCCGATGAAGCACACGTCGGTGGTGAAGTGCTCGAACTGCGCCTGCGCGACGAGGAACGTGTCGATGCGCTGCCAGAGCTCCGGCAGGTGCGGCGTGGCGTGGACGAACGTGCAGCCGTCGACCTCGAGCTTGAGGGGCAGGTGGGCGAGGTAGGCGAGTTGATCGTCGGAGAGCCGGTCGCGGTTGTGTGCGGCGGCCACGCGGGCGTCCTTCGGCAGATAATCGACGCCGCGCGAGAGGGCCACGGCCTCGTCGTGGTTGCCCATCACGGCGCCGGCGCATCGCTCCCGCACGAGTTCCACGCACTCCTCGGCGTCCGCCCCGTAGCCGACCACGTCGCCGAGGCAGTAGATGGCGTCTACCCCGCGACGGTCGATGATGGAGAGGGCGGTGCGGAGGGCCTCGGCGTTCGAGTGAATGTCGGAGATGATGGCGAGCTTCACGGCGCCGAAGGGAAGATTGATCGTGAAAAGAGAGCGGGGAAGATCGGCTCTTTTCCCCTGACCGGCAAGGTACACGCTTTGAAAAAGAAAAGGATGCATCGGAGCGTGAGAAAGCGCGCGGGCGCATGACGGGCGGGTTGCTTACCTTTCGGGCGCGGGAACGAAACGCGGCGCGCGCGGTGCGAAGCGCCCTACCCTCCTCACCAGCCCTCGACGAGTGACCGTGGCTATCCTCAACGTCGGCGTCGTCTTCGGCGGCGTCTCGCCCGAGCACGAGGTGTCGATCATCTCCTCACTACAGGCCGCCGCCGCGCTCGACCGCAGCCGGTACCGGCCCATCCCGATCTACATCGCCAAAGACGGTCTCTGGCTTACCGGCGGCCGTCTCCTCGACGTCGAAGCGTACCAGGACCTCGACCGGCTTCGTGCCTCCGCCGTGCCCGTCGCGCTCGACCCCCACGCCTACGGCGCGCTCGAACTGATCGAGACGAGGCGCACCGGCCCCTTTGCCCGGCTCCGCCGCCGCCGCATCGACGTGATGTTCCTCGGCCTTCACGGCGGCGCGGGCGAGAACGGCGGCCTTCAGGGACTGTGCGAGACGTTCAACGTGCCCTACACCGGGAGCGGCATCCTCGGCTCGGCCCTCGGCATGGACAAAGTGCTCTCGAAGATGCTCTGCCGCGACCGGAACATCCCCGTCGTCGACTTCGTGGCGTTCCGGGAGTCGGAGTGGGCCGACCACGAGGAGGCATGGCTCGACCGGTGCGAGGCGGCGCTCGGCTACCCCGTCGTCGTCAAGCCCGCGCGGCTCGGCTCGTCCATCGGCATTGCGAAGGTGAAGGATCGCGCCGCGCTCGACGCCGCCGTCGAGGAGGCGTTCCGGTATGACGACAAGGTGATCGTCGAGGCGGCCGTTCAAAACCTCCGCGAGATCAACTGTTCGGTGCTCGGCGATCCCGACGAGGCCGTCGCGAGCGTGCTCGAAGAGCCGGTGACGGGCGAAGAACTGCTCACGTATCGGGAGAAGTACCTGCGCGGCGGCGACGGCGGGGCCAAAGGCGCGACCCGCCGTCGCGGGGCCAAACGCGCCGAAAGCGCCGCCGGAATGGCCTCGCTCGACCGCATCATCCCCGCACCCCTCCCCGACGCGCAGACGCGCGAGATCCGGGACCTCGCCGTCCGGGTGTTCCGGCTCTTCGAATGCGCCGGCGTCGCCCGCATCGACTTCATGCTCGACGCCGCCACGGAGCGCGTCTATTTCAACGAGATCAACACCATCCCCGGCTCGTTCTCCTTTTACCTGTGGGAGCCCTCCGGCGTCCCGTTCGACGAGCTGACGCACCGCATGATCGAGATCGCCCGCAAACGCCACCGCAACGCGAACAGCCGCATCCATACGTACGACGTCAACCTCCTCGCGGAGAAGAGCCTCTCGGGTCTGAAGGGAGCGAAGGGGTGAGGCGCGGCGCTCGCCTCACGTCCTCAGCGCGCGTGCGACGGCGGCGGCGAGGCGGGCGTTGTTTTCGAGCAGGGCGAGGTTGGCCCGGAGTGAGCGTTCCCCCGTCCGTTCGGTGAGGCGGGCGAGGAGAAACGGCGTCACTTCGGCGGAGCGGAGCCCCCGGCGGGCGGCTTCCTCGTGGGCCTCGGCGATGGCCGGTTCGATCTCTGCGCGCGGGATCGCGGCGGCCTCGGGGACGGGGACGGTGACGAGCACCGCGCCGGGCAGGCCGAGCTCGCGCCGCGCCCGTATGATTGCGGCCACTTCCTCCGGCGTGTCGCACCGCGCATCCACGGGCAGGCCGCTGCTCCGGCTGTAAAAGGCGGGCATCTCGTCCGTGCCGTAGCCGAGCACCGTCACGCCGCGCGTCTCGAGCACCTCGCGCGTGGCGGGCAGGTCGAGGATGGCCTTCGGCCCGGCGCATACGACGGTCACGGGCGTCTGCGCGAGCGCTTCGAGGTCGGCGCTCACGTCGAAGCTGCCCGTGCCGGGCGGGCCCTCGCCGCGATGCACGCCGCCGATGCCGCCGGTGGCGAAGACCTCGATGCCGCGCCGGTGGGCCGCCCACATCGTCGTGGCCACGGTCGTGCCCCCGCTCAGCCCGCGCGCCCTCACCACCGGCAGATCGCGGAGGCTCACCTTGCGCGCGTCCGGCATCCCGGCGAGGCGGCGGATCTCGTCCTCCCGAAGCCCCGCGATGATCTTCCCGTCGAGGATGCCGACGGTTCGGGGAGAGGCCCCCGCCTCACGGACGACGGCTTCGAGCCGAAGCGCGGTCTCCACGTTCAGCGGATGCGGGAGCCCATGCGTGATCACGGTCGATTCGAGGGCGACGCGGGGTTTCATGCGGTCGGATGGGTTGGTGGATGGCGGGAAAGATACGACGGAGCGCGCCGTTCATCACGCTCGGCCGACAACTCGGAGGCCGATGCCGACGGTTCGGCGCGAAGTCGTATCTATCGAAAGGCCCCCGCCGTAGTGCGGGAAAAGAGTGGGCCGGAAATGTATCGTGGTTCTTTCTGGGAAGATGAATAAAATCACTGAGGTGTAACTATTATGAGGTATTGCGTAGTACGAAAGTAACTTCACTCACACCATAGCCAAGCACACGGGAGGGTCTAGCTATGAAAAAAATCACCACACTCATGGCCGTAGGTGTCGTCACGTTCGGCCTGTCGGTCTCCGCTTATGCCGGGCCGGATTCGGACGACGATCCCAGAGCCGAAATGGCCGAACTCGACGCATCCGCGAAGGCGGCGGTCTCCAAAGCGGCCTGGGATGCGTTCTCGAAAAACCTCGTTAACGCCCTGAAATCGGATCATGACGGGCTCCGAGAAGCCGCCATGCGCTTCGTCATCCAGTACGGCGACCAGGTCAACGTGAAAGCCGCCGTGTTCGACGTGATGCGCATTTACCGGAACCACGACAACCAGAATCTCCGGCGCATGGCTGTCGTCGCCCTCGGTCAGATGAACAGTGATTGGGCTATCAGTTTCTTGCGACTTTCGGTGGAGTACGAATCGTCGGATGCCTTGCGTCATACCGTTCGGGCCGTCGTGGAAAGCCGGGACGGTGAGGGAAGGGTGTTGAACAGATAAAGCCTCGAAAAAATGTATTTGTTTTTATGAAAACCTGCGCTCTTTCGGGCGCGGGTTTTTTTTTATTCGAGCACTTCTTCGTCTTCGGCGCGCCAGGCGGGGTCGACGATGCACAGGAAGGCGAGCGGCTCATCGGAGGTGTTGCGGATCCACTGCACGGCGCCGGGAGGGATGTACACCGTGTCGCCGGGGCGCACGGGCGCTTGCTCGTCGTCGACGTGCATGACGCCTTCGCCGGAGAGGAGGTAGTACACCTCCGAGTGCTTCAGACGATGGCGGAGCGAGGTCTCGCCCGGCGGCACGACGGCATGGGCGAGGCTGTATCGGAGCGCGAGGTCGGCCCTGGCAGGGTGGAGAATCTCGCGGAGCACCGTGTCGTCCCCCGCGACGAAGGCGGGGCAGTCTTCGAGAGAGCGAATGAGCATGACGGCGGCGGTTGGAGCAAAAAAACGCCGCACCCGACTTCGTCGGCGGGCACGGCGCGTGGTTAGGCTTCACACGAACGGAAGCGATCAGCCCGCCGGTTCAAGGGGGATGGAGACTTTCGTGTGGTCCCACATCATCACGAGGTTGGCCCGCGGGGCGTCTTCTTCCTTTTCGAGCGCGATGGTGAAGGCCTCGTACATCTCCGGAGTGGTCGTCACGGGGACGTCGAAGCGGAGGACGTCGTGTTCCGGGTTATAGCTGAACGCGCCCCACTGTCCGAGGTCGCTGTTCAGGATGACGGTCCACGAGTCGGCGTGCGGGATGGTAAAGAGCGCGTACGTGCCGGCCGGGAGCGTGTGCCCGGCGATCTTGACGTCGCCGGTGACGGTGATCTCGGTGGCTTCGTTCGCGCCGGTGCGCCAGACCTCATCGTAGGGCACGAGCTTGCCGAAGATCTCGCGTCCGCGTTTGCGCGGGGAGGAGTACGTGATCTTGACGTACGTGTCGCCGAGCATGGCCTGCGCGATGGCCGTGGGACTTGGACGGAGGTCGGGCGCGGGCACGACGTTCTCTTCTTGCGCCAGCGCGCGTTGCGAGAGGCCGGCGGCCAGCATCAGGGCAAGCGCGAGCAGGAAGGCGCGCGTTCGAGCGAGCGAGCGGGGGGAGGCGGTCATGAGAATCCGGTGCTTGTGTATGGGACGGTGGTTTTCCGGAATATAGGCCCGCCTCCCTCATGGCGAAAGGGGGCGCACCGTGATATTTTCGAGGTTGACCTCGGAGACGAGCGACAGCCTGCCCGCCTCGAACAGTTCGTCGAAGCGTTGCACGTCGTCGATCCCGACGTCGTCGCCTTTATAATTATGGTAGTCGGCGAAGCGCACGCCGCCCACGGTCCGCACGTTGTAGGCCTCGCGGAAGCGGGAGCCCGTCACGTTGGTGTGATAATAATAGCCGAGGTAGTCCATCGTGCCGCGATCCCGGTGGAACCAGTACACGAACCGGTCCTCATAGTCGCGTCCGCCGCCTTCGGGCGCGAAGGTGACCTCGACCTCGTGGTACGGCTCGCCCTTGATCACGGTGTCGCCGAGATATTTCTTGCGCACGGCGGGATCATTGAGCGAGAACGGAAGCAACGCGAAGTATACGACGGAGTTGACGTCCTCCTCCATCTTGAGAAGCGCTTTCTCGGTCAGCGCCACGCGCACACCGTCGATCTCGCGGTAGAGGTCGTCGTTGTTGAGCACCTCGCGCACGGCGCCCGTCGAGTCGGTGTACAGGCGTTCGTATTGAAAGACGCCGTCGTCGCGGGTGACCTTGAAGTGCTTGCCCCGAAAGTCGAATTCGACGACGGCATGGCGCAGGCGGTCGCTGCCGTGGGCTTCGAGGGCGTCGTCGACGATGGCCTGCGGGTCGGGTGGGGAAGCGGCGCAGGCGGCGAGCAGGGGGAGCAGGAGAAGAAGCGGAAAAGAGCGCATGGCGGCGTGTTTTTTGGGTGGTGTAAGAGTTTCGAGGTTGAAAGTTAGACGGCGCGTCGCGGGGGGAGATCCGGGCGGGAAGGCCGGGATCCGTCAGAAGGAGACGGTCTTTTTGCGTCGAAGGCCGAAGCGTCGCCAGAGCGTGAGGATGAAGACGAGGTAGGCCGCGAGGATGCCGGCGAGCGCCCAGTATCCGATGAGCGCGCCGTCGAAGACGGTGAAGGGCAGGTTGATGACGATCAGGAGGGGGAAGCCGAAGCCGAGCGCGATCCCGCTGCTGAGGACGAGATCCTGCGCCACGGGGGAGGCCAGTTCGGGGTCGGCGACGCGCACGAGGGCCAGGCCGGAGCTGATCGTCCCCGTCATCTCGCCATAGATGCCGACGAAGCGCTCGAACGGATAATCGTCGAACACGCGCTCGGAGACCCATTTGATGGTGACGTACGTGACGACGGTGGCGATCAGGCACATCGCGAGGATGGGACCGAGGTAGGCCCACGCGATGCGCAGGCTGATGGCCATGATGGAGGCGGCGATGAGGTAGTCGGCCAGGAGACCGGTGAGGCGGTGGAGGAAGCCGTCGTCGAGCACGCGGTCGAGGCCGCGCCGGTGCAGCACGCGGCGGACGGTGAAGGCGAGCAGGTTGGCGAGGATGAAGTGGAACGACCACAGCGTCGGCGTCTCATGACCGAGGCCGACGCGCGTCAGCCCCTCGGCGAGCGCGACCGTCACGCCGTACGCGCCGAGGTAGACGAGCGCGATGAGCGCCACATGCACCGTCAGCGGCTCGACGGAACTCGGCGAGAACGTCAGGCGGGCCGCCACCGGCGGCGGCTCGGTGTGGACGATCCCCGTGCGCACGTCCGGGCCGAGGCTGTAGGCGCTCCGGACGAACACGGCATGGCCCCGACGAATGCCCCGGCTCACGAGGGCGATGCCCGTAAAGTAGGCGACGAGAAAGCCGATGGCGGCGATCGTCAGCCCGATGGAACCGCCCTCGGGAAAACCGTACGCCCCCCATCCCTGCCCGATGGAATAGGCAATGCCCGGCCCCATCCCGAAGCCGAGCGGCAAGAGCACCCCGACGGCGGGCACGAAGTCGGGATTGATGAAATACACCACCGTAAGCGCCACGCCGAGGCCGACGAGCGCCTGAAGCAGAAACGTCATGATCTGGATGAACCCGAGGTTGATCGCCGCGCGCGAGTGCTTTTGCATCCCTCCCTGAAGCCCCACGCCGATGAACGTCAGCGCGAGGAGGTGATACACGTAGACCCCCATCCGTTCGAGCGAGAAATCGAGCCACCCGAGGAGCTCCGGCCCGACGACAAGGCCCGCGAACCCGGCGATGAGGTTGGCCGGGATGAGGAAGCGCCGAAAGAAGCCGACGTATCGTCGGGCGAGCACGCCCGCGAGCAAAAGCCCGCTCACGAGGGCGACGTCGAGCATGAAACGGCCGAGCGAAAGCGAAAGGGTCCAGGCGTTCATACGGCGACGGCGTGCGTGGAGAGGTCGGCGGCGCAGAGGTGGTGGAGCGCGTCGAGCCACTGAAGGGCGCTCCCGTCTTCGACGAAACCAAGCTGCATCATGCGGTCGGCAAGCGTGAGCTGAAGCTTGTAGTTTCGCTCGACGTCGGCATAGCGGATGGCCTCGAGCGGGACGTCGAACGAGCCGTCGGCGGTGGTGAGGCGAACGGCGTCGTCGAAGAGGGCGGCCTCGGCCATGCCGTGGGGGACGAGGTGGGGGAAGGCGGTCTCGGTGTGAAGCGCCACGCGGTTGCGGAGGTAGGCGCCGTCGCGGCCTTTTTCGAGGGGGAGCGCGCGGATCGTCGCGTACAGGTCGCCGGTGAAATGACGCTCGCCGGTCGCGTCGTCGCGGAGGGTGCTGTCCGGGAGCATGGTCAGGCGGAGCGTCCCGGCGCGGTTGACCACACGGACGCCGTCGGGGGTGAAGAGGCCGCCGTGTGCGCCCGTGAGGGGGTCGCGGTAGAGGAGGCGGTGGATGCCGTCGGCGGGGCGGTAGGCGCGGCGCGGACGGGCCGCCTCGGGGAAGACGGCGTCGTCGTGCGCGGCGATGGGCGCGCGCAGCCGCGTGAGGGCCTCGTCGAGCGGCGTCCGGCGGTCGAAGGTGAGCGGCGGGAGCACCTCCAAACGGATGCGGGCCGGGCGCGGGTACTTCGCCCACCGGGGCCAGCCGAGGTACGAGCCGTGCGTGCGCACCGGGTAGACGGGCACGCCGCATCGGACGAAGAGCTTGGCCGTCGCCTCGATCCACGGCATCGGCCGTCCGTCCCATCGCATCCCGCCCTCGGGGTAGATGACCACCTGCCGCCCCTCGTCGAGGAAACGGTAGATGTCACGGATGAGGTGCGGCTCGGGGATGCGCTTCCGGGTGGGCCGAAGGCCGATGCTCCGAAAGGCCCACGTCGCGAGGCCCCCGCGGAACCGTTCGAACGTCATCACGCCCGCCGTGCACCGACCCCACCGCGTGAAGACGTTGAGGAGGAACGGATCGAGAAGGTTCGAGTGGTTCCCGTAAAAGAAACACGGCCCGTCGGCGGGAAAAGCCTCGGGGTTGACGAGTGCGGGCCGCCACAGGGCCCGCGCGAAGCCGTTGACCGTCGGGCGGAGCAGCGTTTCGGCAAGCAGATGTTCGATCCGGCGGCGGGAAAGCATGGAGGAGCGGCGGCGTGGGGAGGAGAGGACAATATATCATCCCGGACGCGATTTGTGAAAGAGCGGCGGGACGAGGCGGTTCGGGACTTCGCGCCGGACGCATGGCGTCAGCCCGTCGCATGCGCGCCGGACGCCTGCGCATCCGAGGTTAACGGTCCGACTGCGCGTCGTCGTCTTTCTGCTCGCGCGCGGCCTGTTCGCGATAGTGGCGGCGGATGCGGAGCTTCTGAAGCTGCCGCTCGATGACGAGGTCGGCCAGCGCCGCCGGGATCGCTTCGGGGCCGTGGGTGGACAGAACGGCGGTCACCTTCCGTTCGGCCACGTCGATGCGATAGAGGATGCTCATGAGCAAGCCGGGATTGCGGTCGAGCAAAACGGCGATTCGCTCCGCAACGAACGCCCGCACGTCCTCGAGCGACGGATGCGCGACGGGCGCGAGGTCGGTGTCGGGGGCGAGCGCCGCCGAGAGCGTCGCGAGCGTTTCGGGGAGGAGGGCGTCGTCGTTCATCGCGGAATCAGAGGAGCGGTTCATCGGAGTTGAACGCCGAGGAGCCATCGGAAGGCGAGCGCGTCTTCGTCGCGGGCGATGTGGCGGGGGGCGCTCGCCCAGAACGGGAAGCGGGCCACGAGCCGGAGGCCCGAGAGCGCGTCCGACTGGGCAATCCACCGGCGCAGCGGCGTGAGCGCGGACACGTCGTACGAGAGGCCCATGCCCGCGTCGGCCACGAGGTCCCGGAGCGCGACGCCGAGGGTCTCTTCGTTCCATACCGTTCCGAAGCCGAAGAACGCCTCCGCCTCGAACGGATGCAACCACGGATGCGCCGAGACCGGCCCGCTGCCGAGGGTGACCGTGCCTGCGAAGATGTTGCGCGCCGCCCGCGCGCCGAGGATCACACGGCGGCGGCCGACGCCGGTGCGGCTGAGCGCGTACGCCACCGGCCCGACGCCCGAGAAGGCGACGAGGTGGGCGTCGTCGAGGGGACGCTCGAACGCGGCGGCCACGTTCCGGAAGGGCGCGCTCCGCCAGCGGTCCTCGTACGAGCCGACGCCGAGGCGCGGGCGCTTGTGGAAGGCGAGCCCCGGCGCCCCGAGCCCGAAGCGCACCCGGTAGCGCAACGGGAAACGCCCGAGCCGGAGGTCCTCGGTGAAGTCGGCCGTGATGCGGTTGGCGCTCGTGGGGGTGTCGTCGGGGAAGACGGATTCGAGCGCCCCGCCGAGTTCCACCGTCACCTCGGCGCGCGCGCCCTCCTTCGCATAGGCATAGGCGAGCCGGAGCGAGCCAAGGTGGAACCTCGGGAAGGCGGGCCGGAGCGAAGGGAAGCCGGTGGGCCGGAAGAAACGGTCGGAGGCGCGGAACTGATGGAGGAGCGAGACCGTGAGGCGATGCGGGCCGGCGGCGCCGGGACGGGGGCCGAACGGCGTCGAGAGGGTGATCTCGTTCTCCATGAAGCCGAGGTGCTTCCGCGCCGAGAACGCGAGCGCGGCAAAGGGGCCGAGGGCGCGGACGGGATAAGCATACGAGGCGGCATAGTCGATGCCGTCGAAGAAAGAGGTGTGGCGGGGCTCGGTCTCGAGCGCGGGGTCGTCGCCGCCGGAGAAGAGGACCTCGGGCCAGAGCTTGACGGTCGCCAGCGCCCGGTGTCGCCCGAGCACGTACGCGCCGCGCGCCTGAAGCCCGAGGCCCGCGCCGAAGTCGTGCGCGTACTGCGCGAGCGGACGGACGCCGACGCCGTACCGGCTCCACGTCGGCGCGGGCGGGCGGAGGAAGGCCACGTCGAGCGGGAACGTGGACGCGTTGTCGAGGCGGTTCTGTTCCGGCGTCCGTTCGAGCGGGTCGAGCTCGACCTTCACGACCTTCTCCGGGAGCGTGACGGTGATCGTGTGCGTCGGCGAGGTCCACGGCCACGCCTCGGCGACGCTCCAGTCCTCGGGCACGGGCTTGTGCCCCTCCATGATCGTGAGCGGAACCGTGACCCACCGCGCCCCGCCGCCTTCGAGCGTGAGCCGGAGGTCGACGGGCATCACCACGTCGTCTTTTCGGTGAAGCGTGATCGTCGTCGCCCACCCGTCGCCCGCCCGGCGCGAGGCGACCGCGCCGACGCCGTAGTCGAGCGTGCGCGTGGTGTTGAGGAACTGCTCGAAGAACCAGTCGAGGCGAAGCCCGCTCACGTCCTCGGCCACCTTCTCCACGTCGAACGGGCCGGGGTGGCGGAACTTGAACCGCCGAAAATATTCCTTGAAGAAGGCGTCGCGGCGCTCGTCGGAGATCACGTAGCCGAGCATCTCGGCGATCATCTCGCCGCCGCTGTAGGCGGCCACGCCGTAGGCCCGGTTTTCGCGGAACCAGTCGGCGGGCGTGTTCAGCCGGTCGGCGAAGCCGAGCGCAAGCGCCGAGGCTACGTTTTGGACGGCCCTTCGGTGGTCGCCGCGACTGCGCCCGCGCGAGGCGATGTGCATGAACGCCTCTCCCGAGATATAGCTCGTGAAGCCCTCATCCATCCACGCATAGTCGGCCTCGTTCGAGCCGATCATACCATAGAACCACTCGTGGGCCGCCTCGTGCGCGGTCACGCCGAGAAGCGAGAAGGGCGAGCGCCGCCCGGTGATGAAGTTCACCATCGGGTATTCCATGCCGCCGTCGCCCGCCTGCGCGACGGTGAACTGCGGCCACGCGTACGGCCCCACGTGCTCGTCATAGAAGGCGAGGATCTGCGGGACCCACGCGCGCATCGGCTGCCACGCCTCGGCCACGTCGGGCTGATAGAGGAGGTGCACGACGACGCCGTTCGGCCCCTCGATGCGGTCGTGGAGGAAGTCGGGGTCGGCGACCCACGCGAAGTCGTGGACGTTCTCGGCGTGGAAGCGCCACGTGAGCGCGTCGGCGTCGGGTGTGGGTGCGTCGGCATAGCCGTGGCCGACTTCGTCGGCGTTGACCACGACGCCCGTGCCGCCGAGCACGTAGTTCGCCGGCGCGGTGATCCGCACGTCGAACGAGCCGAAGGGGCCGTAAAACTCGCGCCCGACGTACGGGTCGGCGTGCCAGCCGCGCTCGTCATACGCGGCCATCTTCGGATACCACTGGCTCATCGAATAGTCGATGCCCTCGCGGTTGTCGCGCCCGCTCCGGCGGGTCTGAAGCGGGACCTGGGAGCGGAAGCGCATCTCGAAGACGGCCCGCCCGCCCGGCGGGATCGGCTCGGCGAGCGTGACGCGCATCACGGTGTCGTGGATCTCGAAGGCGACGGCCCGCCCGTTCTGGGTGAGTGAGAGGATCTCGTGGAAGCCGATTTCGTCCGGGCCGAGGTTCCATATGCGCGGCACGATGCGCCCGTCCGGATCGGGCAGGTGACGGTTGCGCTCGGCCATCATCGAATGTGGCTGAAAGGCGTTGAAGTAGAGGTGATAGAAGACGCGGCGGAGCGTGTCCGGCGAGTGGTTGAAATACGTCAGGCGCTGGAACCCGTCCATCCGGTGCCGGTCGGCGTGGAGCGTGACGTCCATCTCATACGCCACCCGCTGTTGCCAGGCAGGCTGGGCGCGCGCGGAGGGGAGCAAGACGAAGGCGACGAGGCCGAGGACGGAGAAGCGCGAAATGAGCGAGGGGAGAAGGGTCATGAAGGCAGCGCAAAGAAGACTCGACGGAAAGGGGATGCGGCCCAAAGGTACGACAGACGACCTTCCGAATCCGCCCCGAAAGCCGGGACCCGACCACCGGTTCTCCGGCGTGCTCGAAAGCGGTCGTCTACCTCCGGTTTTGGCAAAGGGGCCCGCTCGGGTTATTTTGTCACGATCCGCGCCGGGCGAAGGCGTCGGATCTCGTTCGAACGAACGCGTTCTGGAGATGCGGCGTCGCCGAACGAGTCGCTTTTTTTTCACCATTCCCGCACAGCCGTGACGAAAGCCGACATCATCGACGAGATCGCAACCGGGACGGGTCTGACCAAGATCGAAACCGAAGCCGTGGTTAATGGGTTCATCGCTTTGCTCAAAGCCGGCCTCAAGCGCGGCGAGCGCATAGACCTGCGCGGCTTCGGTGCGTTTCGGGTGCAGCTTCGCGCTGCGCGTACGGCGCGCAACCCCCGGACAAACGAGGTGATCGAAGTGCCGGCGCAGTACGTGCCGGTCTTCAAACCCTCACGCGAGTTCCGGCACGCCGTCGACGAGGCCATGAAGGCGAAGGAAACGCAGGGATGACCGGGGCGAAGCCGTTGCCCGCCGGAGCCGTTCCGAGGCGCGGCCTTCCGAGGCGCGGCCTTCCGATTTATGCAAGCATACCAGGGTGATGGATAGACATGGCGAATCTCGTTTGTGAGGAGTGTGGCGCGAGGATCCCCGAAGGCGCGGATCGGTGCGAACTCTGCGGCACGCCCGTGCCGGGAACCGTCGTCGCGGCGGAAGAGGAGGTCGTCGTCGCGGCCGAGGGGCAAATCGTGGTCGTGGCGGAGGAGCCTTCGGTTGCGGCGGAAGCGGCGGCGGAGCCCTCGGCTTCGCCCGTGGGGGCGGGGAAAGAGGTGTTTTGCAACGCCTGCGGCTGGTCGAACCCGCCCGGTTCACGGTTTTGCAGTCAATGCGGGGCCAGGCTCGACGCCCGTGTGGCGCGTGCGTCCGTTCCCGCGCCGTCCGTTCCCGCGCCGTCCGTTCCCGCGAAGGCGCGCGCCGCGAAAGCCCCCGTTTCGGTCCCGGTGGACACGGCGCCGGCGGCTCCGGCGACGACCGCGCAAAGCGCCGTCGGGCGTCAGGTGGCGATCCTCGTCGGGGCCGGGATTCTGCTCGTCGTCGGGCTGTATCTGATCACCGTCGTCAGCAAGGGGATGGGGGGAAGCGCCACCGCGCCGCCGCCCACGGCACAGGCCGCCCCGCAAGTCGCTCCGCTGCCGGAGGACGTCGCCGAGCAGGCCGAGGCGCTCCGGGCCGAGATCGATCAACTCACCGGCGCGGCCCGGCTCGAAAAACGCCGCGAACTCGTCAGCCTGTACCTCCGCGAGGAACGGTACGACCTTGCCGCCGAGGAACAGGAACGCATCGCCGAGGCAGAGAACACCGAGGACGCATGGGTGCTCGTGGGCAATTTGAATTACGACTGGATGGAGCGGCAGCCCTCCGCCGACCGGGCCGTCTTCGCCAAGCGCGCCATCGCGGCCTATCAACGGGCGCTCGAGATCAACCCCGACAACCTCGACGTGCGCACCGACATGGCCATCGCATATATGTACGACCCGGACAACCCGATGAAGGCCATTCAGGAGACGAACGAGGTGCTCAAACGCAATCCCGATCACGTGCAGGCAAACTTCAACCGGGGCATCATGCTCATGCAGATCAACCGGATGGATGAGGCCGTGAAGCAGATGGAGAAGGTCAAGCGTCTGATCAATGACCCCGAGGATCCCGTCTATCAACGCGCCGAACGGGTTATCGAAATGATCCGGGATAGTGGGAACGGAGGGCGCTCGTGAAGCGCGAACGGCGGGAGGGGGTATGCGAGCCCCATGACGCGAGCCGCCGCCCGTCCAAATTGCTTCACACCCGGTCCGCCGGCGTCGTATATTGGAGCTCCTGATCAACGTACCCGAGGGAGGTATGGACAAGCTCTTCACCCCGTCAGATCTCGAACGCATCCGTGAGGCCGTGGCCGGGGCGGAAGGCCGGACGTCCGGAGAGATCGTGCCTTTCGTGATCCCCCGGAGCGAGCGCTATGAAGTGGCCGTCTGGCGGGGCGCTTCCTTTCTCGCCGTGGCGGCGCTGGCCGTGACGACGCTCGTGTTTCAGTTTTACGAGGGCTGGGGAATGGCGTGGCTGTACACCGGATGGGGTACGGCGCTCGTGGCGCTGGCTGCCGGCACGCTCGGCGCCGTGCTTGCCGCGTTCGTGCCCCCCGTCAAACGCCTGCTCGCCGGGGACGATCTCCTCACGCGCATGGTGCACCGCCGGGCCATGCAGGCCTTCGTCGAAGAAGAGGTCTTCGACACCCGCGACCGGACGGGCATCCTCCTCTTCGTCTCGCTCTTCGAGCGCCGCATCGAGGTCCTCGGAGACGCCGGCATCAATGCGCGCGTCTCGCCCGACGACTGGGCCGACGTCGTGCTCCGCATCCGCGACGGCATCAAGGCCGGCAAGCCCGCCGAGGGCCTGATCGACGCCATCGGCATGTGTGGGCAACTGCTCGAACGGAAGGGCGTCGAGATCCGACCCGACGACGTGAACGAACTGCCCGACGGCCTGCGCATGGGCCGGGAAGACGTATAAACAGAGCGTCGCGGCAAAGGCCGGAGGCTCGAAACGCTTTGAAAAAGAGAGGACGCCGGTGCGAAGCAATCGCAGGCGTCCTCTCTGGGTGTCGTCGTTCGGGGCGCGCGCCGTTTTACCGGAGCGTGTACGTCAGCCGGGCCGTGACGAGGCGGCCGATCTCGGGCACGTCGACGTATTCCCGGTGGCGGTTGTCGAAGACGTTCTGCGCCGTCACGTCGATGCGGAGGCCGGGGGCCTGGCGGCCGAAGTCATACCCCGCGCCGAGGTCGAGGAGGAAGTAGCTGTCCACGGCGCCCTGGTGGACGCCCGAGCGCACCTCGAACGAGTCCACGTAGCGCCCGGCGGCATTGAACGAGAAGCCGCTCGGGTCGGTGTATGTGAAGCCGCCCCGCACCTTGTTCTTCGGCGCGTTCATCGAGATGACGAGGCCGGTGCCCGGTTCGCCCACCTCGGTGTCGTCGAAGAAGTTGTCGCTCACCCACGAGTAGTTGCCGAAGATCGAGAGCCGTTCGCTGACGAGGGCCTGTACTTCGAGGTCTGCGCCGAAATAGTCCACGTCGCCGAAGTTGATGTAGGTGAGCATCAGTTCGGGTTTGGTGGTCGGGTCGAAGTTCTCGTTGGTCTCGACGAGGCCGATGGGCCCGCCGGCGAGGGCGGCGCCGGCCTGCTGATAGATGCCGGCGAGGGCGGCGGCGCTGAGACCGAACGGGGCGAGCTCGGCGTCGGTGAAGGCTCCCGCGACGGCGCCCGCAAGGTCGCCCGGAACGTCCGGCACGAGCACGAACGGCGTGACGAACTGAAGCTCGCTGAGGAAGTTCTGCTTCTGGGTATAGTAGACGTCGATGCCCACGAGCACTTTCTTGCCGAAGACGCCCCGGTAGCCCACTTCCGCCGAGTTCGTGATCGTCTGCTTGATGGGCGGCAGGTCGTTCAATTCCGTGACGGGCCGGACGTTGCCGCCGGAGATGAAGGCCATGAACCCTTCCGAGACGCCGGGGATCTGCGTCACTTTGCTCAGCAGCAGCCCTTTGAAGCTGTCCGGCAGTCCCGCGAACGGCCCGCCTTCGCCGATGAGGCCGGCGGTGGCCGCCGCATAGGCGCGGGCCAGCGCGATGCCCACGCCCGGGTCGCGCGGATCGAGGCCGGGCACGGGGACGAAGGAGGTCGTCTGCGGCGGGTTGGGGAAGGTCCAGCCCCGGGCGGCGCCGCGCGCGCGGACGAGGAACGCGCCGGCATCCTGAACGACGAGGTCGAGGAAGAAGTTGACGCCGGCAGGGGTGGAGAAGGCGCGGTTGAACGTGGCGCGGAACGTGTGTTCGGGCGTGGCCTTGTAGACGAGCCCCACCCGCGGCGAGAGCTGCGTCTCCTCGGTCACGTCATTGAAGTCTACACGCGCCGCCGCCACGAGGTCGAGCTGCGGCGTAAGCACCGTCTCGGATTGGACGTACGCGCCGTACTCGTTGATCGTGTCGTTGTTTTCCTCGCGCCCGTGAATGGTGCCTTCCGTGACGGGATCGGTGCGTTTGTAATCGACGCCCGCCACCACGTTTTCGCGCCCGTCGGCGAGGCTGAGCGTGTATTGCGCCTGGCCGGTGAACTGCGTCGACTTATCTACGATCTTCGCGCCGGAGCGATAGATGAACGTGTCACCCGCGTCGTTCTTGTTGAGGTAGGCCTGCGCGAAGAAGCCGCCGGCATCCACGCGAAGCTGGCCGAAGAACGAGGCGAAGTTGTCGCTCTGATTTTCGCCCGTGTTCGAAATGTTGATGCCTTTGAGTGAGGAATACCCGCCGTTGGCCGTGATCATGACGTCGGGGCGGGCGCGATACTGGAGGGTGCCGAGCACGTAGCCTTTCCACGTGTCATAATCCCGTCCGCCGATATTGGGGGCGATGGCGTCGAGCAGGGCCTTGTCGGCCGGGTCGTTCGGGTCGAGCTTCCAGTCCTCGCCCTGGCTGTAGTATCCGACCACCTTGTACCCGAGCCGGTCGTTGACCACGCCCGCATGGCGGAAGCTGCCCTGGACGAGCTGTTGCTGTCCGCCGCCGATGGAGACCGTCGTGCCGGGATACGTGAAGGGGTCCTTCGTGATGAAGTGAATCACACCCTGCTCTACGCCCGGGCCGTAGAGCGCCGAGCCCGGTCCGCGCACGACCTCGATCTGCGCCAGGTCGATGGGAGAGATGGGCATGCTGCCGAACTGGTTGATGCCGAGCGACGGCGTGACGGTCTGTCGGAAATCGACCATCGCATAGGTTTTCGAGACGAAGGCTGCGTTGAAGCCCCGGAGCGCGATCTGGTACCGGTCGAGGCCTGCCTGCACGAGGTCGACGCCCGTGGTGTTGCGCAACGTGGCCGCCGCCGAGGGCGCCGCGTCCTGCTCGATCTCTCGCGCTTCGAGCACCGAGATGGACGCCGGAGAGTCGAGGACCTTCTCCTGCTGCCGCGAGGCCGTCACGACGACGGGGTTCAGGTTCACGCCGGGCGTTAGCCGCACGTCCACGGTCTCCGTTGCGCCCGCCGCAAGCGTGATGCGCACTTCGGCGTCCTGAAAGCCGACGAACCGCGCCACCAGTTCGTACGTGCCGGGGTTCACATCGCGCAGTTCATAGCGTCCGTCGTCGTCGGTAGCCGCGCCCGTGATGAGGTTGCCCGAGCGGAAGAGCACCACGTTGGCGCCCGGAAGCGGCTGGTTCGTGTCGGCGTCAAAGACGGTTCCGCGCACCGTGGCCGTTTGCGCCCGGGCTTCGAGGACAAACAGGCTCAAAAGAAGGCACGGCAAAAGGAGGAAAAGGTGCTTTCGTGTCATGACGGTTCCGCGATTAGTGGGGAGGGAGGCGGGAGGTTGGGGCTTCGCGCGGGGGGGCTTCAGATTGTGAAGCATTGATTAAGGCCCGCCTAAATATCTTCTTGCGAACGCGAGATGTCAAGGCAGGCCTGAATCGGAAAGGGATATTGGCGGAACAGGGGACCCCAAAAGCCGGCGCGCCCGGGGGAAATCCGAACACGCCGGCCATCGGGTGAGCCGGGGGCTTCGACGTTTGCAGGTGCGGCCTCAGACTTTACAGAAGGCGATCTGGTCGATCAGGTTATCGGGGGCGCCGTCGCCGGTGGTCAGCAGGACCTGGACCGAGAGCGTGATGAGATACGCGCACGGGGCAAGACTCGCAACGGTGTCGGGCGGAGCGAGCGTGGCCGTGCCGAAGGCGTTGTCCGCCGTGGCGCCGCCGTCCGGCGTCTGAGCGAGGGTATAGGGCCCGCCGGGTCCGCTCATCGTGAGGCTGACGTTGCCGAGGTTCGGGTGCGCCGCCGTATAGTTGACCGTGAGCGTGGCGTCGATGCCCGAGCACCCGTCGGCGACGAGTTCGTCGATGTCCACCATGGCCACGGCGAGCGCGCCCGGGCGAAGGACCTCCATCCACGCCGGGTGATGCAGCGTGCGGTACTTCGTGTTTTCGATGGCGACGTTTCGGCAGAGCCCGGCCACGGTCCCGGCTCCGGGCGTTCCCACCTCGCGCACCAGCATCCGAAGGGCGAAGTGCCGGTTTGCTACGAGGGGCCGTCCGGTGGCCGTGGCGCTCTGACCGGCCGCCAGCGGCCCCGGCGTTTCGAGATCCACCGTGCCGAAGGACGCCAGGGAGGACGTAATCAGCCGGATCATGTCCCCGTTCGGATTGAAGTAGCCGGTGGCGCTAAGGGGACTGGCGCTCTCCTGCGGCACTTGAATCCAGTCGCCATGTGCGTCGGCGACGATGGAGGCGGCCCGTTCATCCGCGTCCGGCGTCCCGACCACGTAGTCCACCGTCTCGATGGGATTCGGGCTGAGCGCGGGGAAGTCGGGGTTGGCCCGTTCGAGCACGCCGATCTTGGTCTTCGCGATCTGCGCGGCGCTCACCGGCGTCCACGGCCCGAGGGGGGCGCCCCCCGCGTCGAGTTCCTGCGTCTCGAACCGGTATTCCATCGGGTTGCCGTTGAGCGTTTTCGGCAGCACGCCATTCAGCCGGACGTTCGCATAGAAGGCGCGTCGGCTCGTCTTGGTGAGGCCGTCCTGGCCGGGGAGGCTGTTGAGATCATTCTCGTAATTATAGACGCCGAGATGCGTGAAAGCCGGCAGCGGCTCCGCCTCCTCCTCCGGCGGTTTCTCCTCCAGGCACAGCGTGACACAGAAGCACGGCCCGACGTTTTGCCGGTCGGCATCCCGCCCCCGCGACGGCGGTTCGATCAACAGCGGCGCGCCCAGGGTCGTCTCGACGTGGAAATACAGGTCCGGCCCGCCGAAGAGCTCGACGTCAAGGAACGTTCCGGGCAGAAACGCCGACTTCGGGAAGTAGATGCGGAACCGGCCGGCGGCATCCGTGAGGGCCGAGCCGAGGGTGTCGTCCTGCAACCAGTCGCGGTCGAAGGCGGTGACGCGCACGCCGGGGACGGGGCGTTTCGTCTCGCAATGGAGAACCGTTCCGCAGATGACCCACCACCCGAAAAGCTCGCGAAGGGCGCACCAGAAACGGGAAGAGAGACAGTATTCCCAGTACCATACGAACGCATCCTCGCGTTGCCGCCACTGCGGCTGCAACGTGGTGACGGTGAATTGCACCGGCTCGTGCGTCTCGTCTGCCCCGGCATCCTGCCCCGGAACGGCCCGCACGTACACGTCGAGCTCGAAGGCATCGCCGTCGTACCGGTGCTTTTTCTCGTCGAGCGTGAACGTGAAATTACCCTCGGCGTCGGTCTCCGCCTCGGCGATGAGGTGCTTTTCTTTGCTCTTGATCTGTTTCGCATCGAGCCACGCGACCGTGTGCCTGGGGTCTGCCGTCGCCTGAATCGCGATCCGGCGTTTGTCGCGCAGCCGGTACAGGCGTACGGTGACGAAAGAGAGGTATTCTTTGCAGTCGGGACAGAGATAGGCGCACAGGTTTCCCTTGAAGACATAAGACATGATGGACCTCATGATGGAAGATAATGGAACAATAAACAGGGCCCTTTCCGGAGTGCGAAGGCGGGCGCGCCAGGCTCCGGACGTCGTACGGATGGTATGCCCGGTAATCACGGGAAAAACTCGAAGCGCAGGGTAGCCGCTCCTTCCCAAAGTGTATAGGCACGAACGCCCGGAGGCATAGGAAAAAGGGTTCGGAGTCGGGAAGACGAGCCGCCATCCGGCAACGAGCGAGAGCGGCGCCGGACGTTGAGCAAGCGCGCGCCGGCGGTCCGAACCGGATATGTGTGTTGAACATATTGTGAATAGTATTTTTTATCGTACTTTCCCGTACATAATCCTGCGATACGCCTCTTCTTTCGGTGTGCTTGCAACGAACCCGTGACCGGGGATCTGGTTAAAGGGGCGTCCCCACAACGTTCTTCATAGAGAAGGTGTCGCCATGTTCATCATGCTGTTTCGGTCCTGGCGGAGCTTGTTTCTGCGCGGCCTCATCGCCATTGCCTTCGGGGTGCTTTCGCTGATATGGCCGCAGCTTTCGCTGTCGGTGCTGGTGTTGCTGGTGGGCGCCTTCCTCTTCGCTGACGGCGTGCTGAACCTGTGGGCTGCGCTGCGGGGCCGACGCGAGGAAAGCCGCTGGTGGTTGCTCCTCGTCGACGGCCTCCTGGGCGTGGGCATCGGCGTGGTGACGTTCTTCTGGCCGGACATCACGGCGCTGGCCCTGCTCTACCTCATCGCCGCGTGGGCCGTCCTGACAGGCATCCTGGAGATCGTGGCGGCGGTGCATCTGCGCAAGGTGATCGAAGGCGAATGGCTGCTGGGGCTGAGCGGGGCGCTGTCGGTGATCTTCGGTCTCGGCATCGCGCTCTTTCCGGGCGCCGGAGCCCTGGCGCTCGTCGCCATCATTGCTACGTTTGCGATCCTCTATGGAGCCATTTTGATCGCTCTGGCGTTTAAGGTGAAGAAGCTGCAACACCTCCTCGAAGAAGAAGGTCTGCCGCTTTCCTGAACAATTTTCCTTGCATACAAAAACCTGATGATGACCTATGGCTACCACGAAACAGCTTCCCAGAGAGCAGTGGCATGAATACTTCGATGCCTTCACCAAACGCTTCCTCACGGACCCCAATCCGGAGGCGGCCGACATCGAGATCGTCTCCCCCGAACTGGGCGATCAGATCGAGGCGGAGTTCGTGCGGGTGATCGGCATCACGTATGATCATAAAGACAATGTGCTCGAAGTGGCGCTCGAGAACGTCGATCATCTGATCTATCACCCGAAGGAGATCTGGGTGGTGGAGGAGGACAACGGCTTCGTCAGTTCCATCGAAGTGGTGCGTGACGACGACACGCGGGAGATCATCCGTCTGCGCAGTGTGGGGATTCAGCCCGCGGCGAAATGACGGGCGGCAAGCCCTGCTCGTATCTGTCGGGGCGGCGGGAGAGCCAAACTTCTGCCGCCCCTTTTGAATTTGCGCATACAAAATCTTGTAAATAATAGAGGTAAAACCATGGCTCAAGTGATGGGAGTGGCAAAATTCGAGCGGCTCTTTCGCCTGGCCGCCGGGCTGGACGTGGACAAAAGCGACCTGCGCCGGCTGAACGACTTCGTGCAGGATAAAATCCGCGACCTGCTCATCGTGGCGGAAGCCGCCGCGCGCGCCAACGGACGCGACGTGGTGCAACTCTGGGACCTGCCGATTACGAAGGGACTGCAGGAGAGCCTCCGGGCCTTCGACAAGCTCGACACCGAGCTGGAGCTGGATCCGATTCTGGAGATGGTCACGGCATTGCCGATGCTGGACCTTGCCTACAGCACGGAGGTCGAGGAGGAGATGCCGCGCATCGTCGGCGGGCTGACCGTGTGCCTGGCGCGCACGTTCAAGATTCTCGACGCCCGGGTGAAGAACCCGCAATCGGAGCACTGGGATCGGGCCGTGGAGATCTTTAACCTCTTGCTCTGAGCAGACGCCGGGGCCGTTTTCCGGCCTTCGCCTTCCCCCACCGCCTCTGAGCTTGCCGCCATCGATCCATGAACGATCTCTTTTTCCTGTTCCTGATTCTTTCGAGTTTCTCGCCCGTCATCAAGCAACAGATCCTGGAGGCACGGCGGGCGCAGACGATGCGTCGCCTGGAAAAGCGCCGCGCCTCCCGTGTGATCTCGATGATTCACCGGCAGGAGACGGTCTCGTTGCTGGGCATCGGGATTCACCGGTACATCTCCATCGAGGATGCCGAGGAGGTGCTTCGCGCCATTCGTCTGACCGACCCCGAGCGGCCCATCGACCTGATCCTGCATACACCCGGGGGGCTGGTGCTGGCTGCCGAGCAGATCGCGTGGGCGTTGACCGAGCATCCGGCTCGTGTGACGGTCTTCGTGCCGCACTACGCCATGAGCGGCGGCACGCTGCTGGCGCTGGCCGCCGACGAGGTGGTGATGGATCGCAACGCCGCGCTCGGCCCCGTCGATCCCCAGATGGGACAGAAGGCGGCAGCGTCGATCGTGGCGGCGGTGGAGCAAAAGGATCCCAACCACGTCGGCGATGAGACGCTCATCCTGGCGGACACGGCCCGGAAAGCGCTGGCGCAGGTGGAGCACACCGTGCGACGCCTGCTCGAGCGGAAGATGGACGCCGGCGACGCGGCCCGCACGGCGCGCGTGCTGGCGAGCGGCGTCTGGACGCACGACCACATCCTGCGCGTGGACGACGCCCGGTCGCTCGGCCTGAAGGTCTCCACGGAGATGCCGCCGGAAATCTATTCGCTCATGGCGCTCTATCCGCAACCGACACGCATGCGCCCGTCCGTCGAATACGTTCCCATGCCTTATCGTTCCAATCCGCCGGGCTCCAGCCAGAAGAACGCATGATTCCCATTGGAGACGATGTGCCGGAGCGGGGATACCCCTTCGTCACCTATACGCTCATCGGCCTCAATGTGCTGATGTTTTTCGTCGAGCTGGGGCAGGGGCCCCGGATGGAAGCCTTCGTGTATCGCTGGGGCACGGTGCCGGCGGAAATCATGCGCTGGCAGAGCAACCCCTCGGTGCTGTGGACCTTGTTGACGTCCATGTTTTTGCACGGCGGCGCGCTGCACCTGATCGGCAACATGCTGTATCTGAACGTGTACGGAAAGTCGCTCGAAGGGGCGATGGGACCGTATCGTTATCTGGCCTTTTATCTGCTGTGCGGGCTGGCAGGCGGCGTGGTCCACGTGGCGTTCAATGCGGCGAGCACCGTCCCCGCCATCGGCGCAAGCGGGGCGATCTCGGGCGTCCTCGGGGCGTACCTGCTGCTCTTCCCCCGCGCTACGGTCTTTCTGGTCGTGCCGTTTTTCTTCTTCTTCTGGACCATTGCCCTGCCCGCGAGCTTCGTGCTCACGTGGTGGTTTGCGCTGCAACTCATCGGCGGGATGACCTCCTCGGCTTTCACGGAAGTGGGCGGGGGCGTGGCGTACTGGGCGCACATCGGAGGCTTCGTGGCAGGGATGGCGCTCGTGCACGTGTTCCGACGAAAGGACGAGGCTGCCTTCCGCTATTACGGCGTCCCGTCCCGGCATTACGCGCACGATTGACGGGCGCGGCGTGCCCCGGTGCGCTCATTCCCCCTCGCCGGGCTTGACGAGGCCCTGTTGCCAGGCCCACGCGGCCAGCTCGGTGCGCGTGCGCACGCCGATCTTCTGGTTCTTGATCTTGTCGATGTGGTTCTTCACCGTGTGCTTCGAGATGAAGAGCAGGTCGGCGATCTGCTGGTTGTCGTGGCCGAGGGCGACGAGTCGGAGCACTTCGCGTTCGCGCGCGCTCAGGTTGCCGGAGTGGTCGGGCTTGCGGCGGATCTTGCGACGGATGAGCTTCGTGGCGAGGCTGGGGCTGATCCACAACTCGCCGTCGTCGCGGGCGATGCCGCGGATGGCTTCAACGATGAGGTGCGCTTCGGCTTCCTCTTTCATCAGATAGCCGGAGACGCCGCAGTCGAGCAGGCCGTAGACGTATTCTTCGTCGTCGTAGGCGCTGAGGATGAGCACGCGCACGGGCGAGGCGTCGTTGCGCAGGCGTTCGGCGACCTCCACGCCGGTCATGCGGGGCATCTCCACGTCGAGCAGGAGCACGTCGGGCGTGAGGGTGCGGGCCAGGCGCAGGGCCTCCTCGCCGTCAGCGGCCTCGGCGAGAACGAGGAGGTCGTCGGCGGCTTCGAGCGCCGTGCGCACGCCCTGGCGGGTGATCGGGTGGTCGTCGGCGAGGACGACCCGGATGGCGTCAGCGTTGGGCATGGTCGGAAGAGGCAGAGGGTGAGGGGGCGTGTCGGCGAGGTCAGGCGGCGGGCGCGGCGCGGGCGGCGACGACCTGAAGCGCCGTCCCTTCCCCGGGCGCGGAGGCGACTTCGAGGGTCCCGCCCACGGCTTCGGCGCGCTGAGCCAGCCCCGAGAGTCCGAGGTGGCCTTCCCGCTCCAGGTCGATCCACCGCTTCGGAGGCGTGAAGCCGCGCCCGTCGTCCCGGATGCCGAGCCGGATCGTCTCGTCGTCGAGGACGAGCCTGATGTGTACGTTCCGGGCGGCGGCATGTTTGGAGACGTTGTTCAAAGCCTCCTGACAGATGCGGAACAGCGCCAGGCGCACCCGCATCGGCAAGGTCTTGTTTTCGGCGTCGAGCTCGAGCTCGACCCGAATGCCGGGATGACGTTCCTCGAAAAGGCGAACGTACGAGCGGATGGCCTTGTCGAGGCCGAAGTGCACGAGCACGGGCGGGCGAAGCTCCGTGCACAGGTTGCGCAGCTCCCCGGCGATGTGTTGAAGCGCCTCCCGCGCCTCTTCGAGCGACTGACGCGTGGTCTCCTCGGGCAGCGTGCGCGCCAGCGGAAGCAGGTACGCCCGGAGCACACGCTGAAGCTCCTGCACCGGCCCGTCGTGCAACTCGGCGGCGAGGTGGGTCCGCTCGGCTTCCCGCGCCTCCATCATCCGCTGCCGCGACGCGAAAAGCTCGTCCCGCTCCTGCTGGACGTGGCGAAACTTTTTCCGAAAGAAATAGACCGGCGCTCCGAGCCCCAGCAGCAGGAGCGCCCCGGCAAACGGCCACAGGTTCCCCGACCGCTGGGTCCGAAACCAGAAGCTCAGATCGCTCCAGTCGATGAACAGCTCATCCGCGTTCTCGAGACGCTCGCCGGAGAACGCCTTGTAGTGCCGGAAGATGTGTTCGAGCGCGATGAGGTCCGGGGGGAAGCGGAGCGTGTGTTTCTCCACGCCGGTGTCGTACCGGATCTGGATGAGGCTGTCGGCGAACATCGACACTTCGTAGTGATAGCCCGTCTCGGGCGAGGTGAAGTCGTTGATGCGGGCGCGCTCGGCCACGGGTACGGGGGGCGGGGCATCCGACGGAGACGGGACCTCCGTCGGGCGCTCGAAGGCGATGAGCTGACTGACGATCCCGGACATCATCGACAGCGGAATGTTCATCGAACTTCGTTCGTCGCCCAGACGATAGGTGAGGTGAAGCACGGAGTCCGGATATACCCGGGCGCTCATGATCTCGGGTTGCGGCGTCGCCGGCTGCGCGTGGACGCACAGGCCGCCGGTCCATACGACGAGCGCCAGCGTCGCGGCAAGGCGACGGTGAAGCGGGGAACGGCAGGATATTTTCATGGCGAGGTATGATTGAGAGCGCCGGGCGCCGCCGGCCCTCGGAGGCATCATGAGCGGCCATGCGGCTTTTCGCACGGTCGGGCATTATATTGTCACGCAGCGCGGCCCGATGCGCGGGACTCGCATGGTTTTCGCGTCAGGTTCGAGGCGGCCGACCGTGCGGGGAAGCGGCCTTGACAGGGGGGGTAAGACAGTATAGAGCGTGGGGCGTCCGTCAGGATGAGGTGCGCTTCTCATTTTCGTATGGGAAATTCAACCTATCGCGCGCCGCCGCCCGTCCGATACGTGCGCCGTCATAGGAAGGGCGGCCTACGACGGAAGGGAAAGTCGCCCCACCTAAAATAAGGATTTCGGCCCGTCCGGCGTCCCCGCCGTTTCCGTTTTATAAAGCAGATGAACCGGGCCGGAAACGTCGTTCGGCTCGACCTCGGTGTTCGCGAATGATCTAAACAAAGGTGCGTGTCATGAAAAAAATCCCCTTTACCCTCGTTATCGGTGTCATGCTCGGATGGGGCCTCGTGGGATGCGGTCCGGGAAAGGAGAAGGTCGAGCAGCCGGAGAAGACGAAGGAGCCGGAGATCGTCACGTTCGGGGGGCTGGAGCATACGCCCATTGGCGGGGCAAAACTGGAGACGGACGGCGACCGGATGACGGTCGTCCGTACGAGTACCGAAGGCGTTTTCGGGGTGGCCATCAACATCGGTCGGTTGAACGCCGTCGATTTCTTCTTCGAGCCGATGAAGCTTCCGCCGGAAGCCACCTTTTCCTCGACGTTCAAGGGAGGCGCGCCGCGCGAGATGAAGTCGGCGGGGCTCGGGATCATCGGGCCGGCGCAGGGAGCGCAGCCGCAAACGGTCGCTTCGTTTCAGCACATCGGCGGGACGAATGCGACCCGGCTGGAGATGAGCCTCGGTTCGGTGCCGCTGGTCCAGGACAGCGTAAAGGTTCAGTGCATTCGAGGCGGAAACGTGGTAAACGAGTTTCGCATGCCTGTCGATCCGCAAGCTTCGAATGCGGTGGCCGAGTACAACACGCCGGGCAAGTCGTGCCACTGGGTCTGTACGTGCGGCGAGGGCGGCATCTGCACGAAGATGGTGGATTGGGACCCCGAGCAGCCGGGACAACTCCGCTTCTCCGGCGATTCGCAGACGTACACGTGCGATTTTCTCCGGATCGACTTCGACCTCGCGGGGGAGATGCTCTGTCCCGGCACGGCGGAGTTCACGGCTTCCGGCATTCCCTCCTTCATCGAGACCGGCGTTCAATACGAAGTCGTTGTCGATTGAGCCCCCTGACGCGAACGCAGTGAGCCCCCTGACGGCGAACGAACGCGCGCCCGCTCACCCGCTCATGAGCACGCCCGCGATGGTGGCGGTCATCATGTTCGCCAGCGTTCCGGCGAGCACGGCGCGCAGGCCCAGTTGCGCCAGTTCCGACTTTCGTGAGGGCGCCAGCGGCCCGATGCCGCCGAGTTGGATGGCGATGGACGAGAAGTTGGCGAAGCCGCACAGGGCGAACGTCGCCATGGTGATGGACTTGGGCGAGAGCGCTCCTTGCTGGATGAGATCTGCCAGGATGGTGTAGGCGACGAACTCGTTGGCGACGATCTTCGTGCCGATGAGGGAGCCGAGGTCCGTCGCGTCGGCCCAGGGCACGCCGATGAGCCAGGCCAGCGGGCTGAGGATCCACCCGAAGAGCGACTCGAGGGAGAGCGAGACGCCGAAAAGGTCGCCGCCCCAGCCGAGGAGCCAGTTCGCCATGGCGATGAGCGCGAGGAAGGCGATGAGCATGGCGCCGACGTTGAGGGCCAGCTTGAGGCCGTCGCCCGCGCCCGCCGCCGCCGCGTCGATCACGTTCTTCGTCGTTTGCTCCACCGTGATCTTGACCTCGCCCTGCGTGACCGGCTCCTGAACCTCCGGCACGAGGATCTTCGAGAGGAGGAGCGCCGCCGGCGCGGCCATCAGGCTCGCGCCGAGGAGCTGTTCGGCAAAGAGCAGTTGCGCCGTCTCGAGGTCGATGCCCTGGGCCTGCGCGAAAGCGTTGCCGAGGATCGAGATGTACGCCACCATCACGCCGCCGGCGATGGTGGCCATGCCGCCGGTCATGACGGCCATGAGCTCCGAGTACGTCATCTTTTCGAGATAGGGCTTGATGACGAGCGGCGCTTCCGTTTGCCCCACGAAAATGTTCGCCGTCACCGAGAGCGACTCCGCCCCGCTCGTGCCGAGCAGCCGCGTGACGAGCCAGGCCATGCCCTGCACCACGCGCTGCATGATGCCGAGGTGATAGAACACCGCCATGAGTGCGCCGAAGAAGACGATCGTAGGCAACACCTGAAAAGCAAAGAAATTGCCCATGCTGCCGTCCATGCCGGGGCTGATGGCGAGCGCGCCGAAGACGAACTCCGCGCCCGCCGTGGTGAAGTTCAGCACGAGCACGAAAAACGAGCTGACCCATGCGAAGAAGGCTTTCGGCCAGCCCAGGGGCGAAAAGGTCGCGCCCATCTCATTGCCCTTCAGAATGAAAACGGCAAGCACGAGCTGGAGTCCCAGACCAGCCCCGACGGTGCGCCAGTTGATCCGTCTTCGATTGTTCGAGAGCAGAAAGGCAATGCCCAGGATGACGACAAGTCCCAGGATTCCGCGCAGAAGGGCGACGATGTCCATAAATCACTCGGCTCTGGTGGGAGTACGGTGGTCGGAGGGGGACGGCTCCGAACCCGGAGGGCCTGAAGGCCGCCGGGAAAACGCAAAGTGGCGGCAATATACGGGATCCCCGCCACAATAAAAGGGATATACGGAGGACGCAGGTCGCATCTCCGCGCCCCGTCTCTCCGGTGTCTTTTCCGGACCGATTTTCAGCTGAACCGAGGCTCTGTTTATGAGGCAAAGGAACCGTTTGATCTCCTTCCGGCCCGCACGACGCGGCTTTCGCACGTTCGTCCTCGGCGTGGCGGCGGCGATGTTTTTTCTGGCCGCGTGCGACAGCGGGTCGCCGGCCGAGGAGCCGCCGCCGGACGAGGGACGGGGCAGCATCGTCTCTACGACGCTCATCGAGACGGCGACGAAGCAGGAGCTCTCGGGCATTTTCGCGAGCTTCGGCGTGCCCGTCGCGCCCGCGTTCGACGTGGAGATCTACCGCGTCGTCTATCGCACCATCGACCCGAAGGGCAACGAGACGACGGCTTCCGGAGCGGTGATGCGGCCCCAGGGCCTGGCGAGCGCGATGCCGATGGTGAGCTATCAGCACGGCACCGTGGTCGCCCGGGACGCCGTCGCTTCCGTCGGCGGGTTGGACGTGCCCGAGACCCTCATCGGCGTCGTCTTCGCCACGACGGGGTACTTCGCCGTGATGCCGGACTACCTCGGCCTCGGCGTCTCGGAGGGGCTGCATCCGTACGTGCACGCGGCTTCGCTTGCCACCGCCACGGTGGATATGCTGCGGGCCGGACGACGCTTCGCCGAAACGGAGGACCTCGACCTGAACGATCGGCTGTTCCTCATCGGCTATTCGGAGGGCGGTTTCGCCACGGCGGCGACGCAGCGCCTCATCGAAGCCGAGCACGCCGACGAGTTCTCCCTTACCGCCACCGCGCCTATGGCGGGCAACTACGACATGTCGGGCACGATGGCCGACCTCATGCTCAGCCGCGAACCGTATCCCTCACCCTTCTATTTCCCGTACACCCTCCTCGCCTACGACGACGTGTACGACCTCTTCGAGAACCTCTCGGACGCCTTCGTCCCGCCGTGGGACGTGCGCCTGCCCGTGCTCTTCGACGGCACACACGACAGCGCGCAGATCGACGCCGAACTGCCCGCCGTGCCGCTGGAGATCGCCCGCGACGACTACATCGCGGCCTTCGAGAACGACGCCGACCACCCGCTCCGGAAGGCCCTCCGGGACAACGATCTCTATGCGTGGACGCCGAAGACGCCGATGCGAATGTATCATTGCGTGGACGACGACCTGGTGCCGTTCGCCAACACCGAGGTGGCTTCGGCGAGCTTCAAGGCGCGCGGGGCCGCCGCCGTGGAGGTGGTGTCGCTCACCTTCGGCGGGCATGCCGCGTGCGCCGCGCCCGCGCTGCTCCTGGGCAAGTTCTGGTTCGACTCCTTACGGTCAGCCAAGCAGGGGCCGCCGCCCGACGTATCGGGCGTGCGCCTTCGCCTGACGCCCTGAACCCTGCGGCGGCATTCTTCATTCTTTTGCCTCGCTTCCCTCGGGCCGGAATGCCTATCTTTCCCCACGCTGGTTTTGCTCCGGGACGCCCGCTCTCGCTTCTCTTTTCCCGGCTCTCGAACCCATAATCCACGACTCGACGGTATGCGGCAGTATCCCCTCTCTCTCGACGAATCCGAAGCTCCCGCCTCGCGCGAGGAGGCCGAACTGATCCTCGAAGGCCTCAACCCGGCGCAGCAGGAGGCCGTCCGCGCCGCCGACGGGCCGGTGCTCATCATCGCCGGGCCGGGCTCGGGGAAGACGCGCACGCTCACGCACCGCATCGCCTACCTCATCGCCGCCGGGAAGGCGCGCCCGTTCGAGATCCTCGCGCTCACCTTCACGAACAAGGCCGCCCGCGAGATGAAAAGCCGCGTCGAGAAACTCGTCGGGACGGACAAGGCGCGCGGCATGTGGATGGGCACGTTCCACGCCACGTTCGCCCGCCTGCTCCGCATCGAAGGGGAGAAGATCGGCTATACGTCCGACTTCACGATCTACGACACCGACGACAGCCGGCGCATCCTCCGCGAACTCATGAATCGCTACAACATCGATCCGAAACAATTCAACGTTCGGACGATGCACGCGCTCATCTCGAGCGCGAAGAACAAGATGGTCATGCCCGGCGAGTATGCGCGCCTCGTCGCCTCGCCGATGCAGGAGAAGGCGGCCCTCCTCTACGGGCCCTATCAGGAGACGCTTCGCAACGCCAACGCGATGGACTTCGACGACCTCCTCCTCAAGCCCATCGACCTCTTTCAGGCGCATCCGGACGTCCTCGCGAAATATCAGGAACGCTGGCGGTATCTCCACATCGACGAGTATCAGGACACGAACCACGCGCAATATCTCCTGGCCAAAATGCTCGCGGCGAAGCACAAGAACCTGTGCGTGGTGGGCGACGACGCGCAGAGCATCTATGCCTTCCGCGGAGCCGACATCACGAACATCCTCTCGTTTCAGCGCGACTACCCCGAGGCGGTCACCGTACGGCTCGAACAAAACTATCGCTCGACGAAGGCCATCCTCAGCCTTGCCGACTCGATCATCAAAAACAATGAGGATCAGCTCGAGAAGTCGCTCTGGACGGAGAACCGCGACGGCGAGCCGGTCGTCCTCATGGAAGCCATCTCCGAGCGGGACGAGGCGCAGAAAGTCGAGCGCACGATCCGCGACCTCCACGTGCGGATGGGCTATTCGTTCAAGGAGTTTGCCGTGCTCTACCGGACGAACGCGCAGAGCCGCTCGCTCGAAGAGGCGCTCCGGCGGGGCGGCATCCCGTACCGCGTCGTCGGCGGCGTGTCGTTCTATCAACGCCGCGAGATCAAGGATGCGCTGGCGTACCTCCGCCTCGTCGTCAACCCGAACGACGTGGCGAGCCTCCGGCGCGTGATCAACTATCCGACGCGCGGCATCGGGGGGAAGACGCAGGAACTCATCTTCGGCTATGCGCGCCGCGAGGGCATCGGCGTGTGGCAGGCGCTCGAACGCATCGAGGAGGCGGGCTTGCCCGCGCGCGCGCAGAACGCCGTGGAGCGCTTTCGCTTCCTCATCGCCAAATACGCCGCGCAGGCGAACAGCCGCCCCGCCGACGAACTGGCGCGCGAGCTCATCGGCGAGTCCGGCATCCTCGACGACCTCCGCCGCGACAATACGCCGGAGAACCTCGTCCGGTGGGAGAACGTGAACGAACTCATCAACGCCATCGCCGAGTTCACGGCGGGCGCGGGCGAGCAGGCGACGCTGAGCGTGTTCCTGCAGGAAGTCTCGCTGCTGACCGACGCCGATGCGGCCGCCGAGGACGAGAGCCGCGTCACGCTGATGACGCTCCACGCGTCGAAAGGGCTGGAGTTTCCGGTCGTCTTCATCACCGGGCTGGAGGAGGGGCTGTTTCCGCTCGCGGCGGCGGCGCAGGATCGGAAGGAGCTCGAAGAGGAGCGGCGGCTGTTCTACGTGGGCGTCACGCGGGCCGAGTCGCACCTCTACCTGACGCACGCGCGCAGCCGCTACCGCTATGGCGAACAGCAGGCCGCCGTCCGCAGCCGGTTCCTCGACGAGGTCGATCCCTCGATGATCCGCACCGAGGCCGGGACGGCCTTCACGCCCCGCACGGACCGCTTCCGCTCGCGCCCCGGCGACGC
>NZ_JBWOPL010000086.1:0-2190 GCF_056451265.1 Rhodocaloribacter sp.
TGAAGTCCTTCCAGTAAATGTTGATCCTGCGCCAGTAGTCGTTGAAACTCGAAGCCAGATAGTAGAGATGATGCGTCTCGGGAAGGTTGAACCCGAAGAGCGCCAGGATGCCGATCACCAGGTGGAAGAGCCCCGAAATGCGCAGGTAGAGCAGGTACGTCGTGACCATGTACTGCACGACCTGCCCGAGGTTGTGCACCTCCGAGGGACCCAGCGTGAGGTAGTAGTAGACGAGCCGGTAGAGGATCAGGTGGGTGACGCCCCGGAAGATCCAGAGCACCCCTTTCTGGTAGATCTCGGCGGCGTCCTTGTCGTAGTACGTGCGCCGGAACGTCTGGTAGTCGACGACGGGGAAGAGCGGGAAACAGACGTTGGGCAAGAGGAAGAAGTAGGAGAGCCGTTCCCAGACGGTGGCCGGTTTGCGCTCGTGCCGGAGGTCGTAGAGGTACACGGCCAGCCGGAACATGAACATCGCGCCGAGGACGGGGAGCACGAGCGTGGGGAGCGTTTCCCAGGGCGTGGTGATCCAGCCGCCGCGTATGACGGCCAGCGCCGCGGCAAAGGCGACGACCAGCGCCACGCGCGCGCCGAAGGCGATGGGCAGGTGGCACAGCCCGATCAGCGCCAGCCCGAGACCAAAGAGCCACAACGCATCGATCCCCAGAACGAGACCAATCGCGGCGGCGGAAAGGAACAGGAAAAACGGCATCCGGAAGCGCCGGGGCAGCCAGGCGTGCACGACGAAGCCGCCGAAGAGCACAGGGATCAGCTTCAAAAAGCCCCGGTTCTCCTCGATGCGAAACAGATGCACCACAAGCAGCACCAGCGCCAGCTGCGCCGCAAGGGCGAGAAACCTGGCGAGGTTGATATCGGGACGCTCTCGGACGTGATCCTGCTTCGTCCGGGATCCCTGATCTGTGGGTTTCGATCCGACCATCATGCTGACTGCTCTAGTGGCTTGCCTGAACGGCGGCGAGAAGCGGTTTATCGTGATCAATGGGTGTGCTGCACGCGCACCGAACGAACCTTGAGATCCAGCCCCAACGCTTCGTCATGCGCGCGCAGGGCTTCGAAAAGACGATCCGCCAGGAGGGTGTGTCCCTGCGGATTCGGATGCGCATCCCAGGGCGCCAGCCGAATCAGACGCGGATCGTGGTCGCCATAGGCGCCGTCGAGGTCAATGATCAGGAACCCGGCCTCCCGTGCAATTTCACGAAGCCGCTCCGGCTCTTCCCCCCGCCGAATGCCGTCCGTGCGCGGCACGAACACCCAGACCGGAACCGCCCCCATCTGACGACTGAGCTCCACGATCTTCCGATAGCCCCAGCGAAGGATATCATCCCCGAAGGGCGTCAGACGACGCCGATATTCCGACGCATCCATGCCCGGCTCGATGCCCGCGCGCTCCCGGATGTCCTGCAAACCCGGAGGCAGCGGCACGCCTTCATCGACCATCTGGGAGAGCACGAGCAGGGCACGGCCCTCATCGCCCGAATGCCCCGTGCAGAAAACGGCATCGGGATGGAAGGCAGCGACTTTCTCTTCCAGGAGCTTGACGTGTTGGACCACGCTGTACCCCCCGACGGCGAAGTTGAGGATCTCGTACCGTTCATGACTGCTTCCGGCATACTCCCGGTTCAACCGGTCCTCGACCAGCGCGTCGAAGCCCTTGCCGTCCGCCACTCCCGAACCCATCTCATAAGACGCCCCGAGCAACGCGATGCGATACGTGCCCGAAGGTTTGGCTTGCTCATAGTCGCGGTCGCGCATCCCCCACCGGTTCGTGCTCAGCGGCGCGCGGTGATAGGTCATCTGATGGGAGGGAATCAGTTCATAACGCATCATGCCGCCGGTCATCCGCACGAGACCAGACTTGGTCAACGGGGCCCAATCCTTCGGCATCTCCATCTTTGCTTCCCAGAGTTGCGTGGTGAACCGCCCCGTCTCCAGCAAGCCCTCGTAATAGCCGCGGTCCAGCAATTCGGCGTCGCGCTCGTTAAAACGGGAATCGGCCAGCGAAGCGACGACCGCACCTCCCCGCTCGCCCAGCATACCCTGAACGGTCGGCATCCCCAGAATCACCAGCGCCAGCGCACCAACGCCCGTGTACACCGACGCACGCCGAAACGACGGGTTCGATCCCGTCACCGACAACGCCACCCCGCGCTCGTTCAACCACTGAATCAATAC
>NZ_JBWOPL010000087.1:0-18940 GCF_056451265.1 Rhodocaloribacter sp.
GCCATCGCCGCCGTCGTCAGATCGCCCGCCGCCGGGCCGGTCCACACGCGCCATCCGCCCGCGAGCACGCCGCCGAGCGCCGCGAGCGCCGCCCACATCGCCGCCCGCAGCGGATGAAGGAGTTGCACCGTCGCTCGAAGACGACGCGCCGTCGCATGCCTGTCCGGACCGCGCATGAGATGCTCCGGGAAAGAGTCGGAAAAAGAGGCGCGCCTCAGTCGCGCTCCGCCACGGCGAGGATGGAGACGCCGAAGGGGAGCGCGAGGCGCGGGACCACGTATCGTTCGCTCGCAAAGATACGCGTCAGCCATCGGTTCGCCACCTCGCCGGGGAGCGCGAGGTCGCTTCCTTCTTTTCCCGCGACGCGTCCGGCCAGCCGCACCGCCGCGACGACGGGAAAGAGGATCGTGTTGAAGTACGTTGCGCGGCGGACGCGGAAGCCCCCCGCCCGCAGCTTCCGCACGAGGTCGCCGCGCGTGTATCGCCGCACGTGGCGGTTCACCTCGTCGTGCGCGCTCCACAGAAACCTGTATGCCGGGACGGTGACGACGAGCGTGCCGCCGGGCTTGAGGCGGGCGTGGAGCGCGGCGAGGCTCGCCTCATCCGCGGCCACGTGTTCGAGCACGTCGAGGAGGGCGATGAGGTCGAAGGGCTTTTCGCCGAAGGGGAGGTCGCGAGGCAGCCCGCCCGGCGCCACCGTCGCGAGGCCGCGCGCCGCCGCGAGGGTTCGTGCCTCCGGCTCCGGTTCGCACGCGAAGAGCCGCCCGTATCGCGCGAGCACCGGCAGGTTGCCGCCCGTGCCGCAGCCCACCTCGAGCACCTCCGCCTCCGCCCCGAGCGCCAGGCGGTCGAGCACTGCGCCGAGGATGCGCCGCCGCGCCTCGAACCACCAGTGGCGGTCCTCCACGGCGGCTATCTCCCGGTAATACGAAGGGTCCATGACGGGGCTATCGGGTGAGGACGACCGGTACGGTGGCTGCGCCGTGCGCGGTGGCCAGGCGGATCACGTACACGCCGCCCGGCCACCCCCCGGCGTCGAGGCGCACCGTATGCGGGCCCGCCCCGCGCCGCTCGCCGTCGAGGAGCGTGGCGCGGAGCCGCCCGAGGACGTCGTACACGGCCAGGCGCACCGGCGAGGCGTGCGGCAGACGAAACGTCAGGCGCATCTCGTCGCGCGCGGGGTTCGGGAAAATGGCGAGGGTCGGGGTTTCGGCGGACGGCGTCTCGTGCTCGACGGCGACGACGCCCGCCTCACCGAAAAAATAGAGGAGCGCCTCGTCGATCAACCCCCGCCATTGCCCCCACGAGTGCCCCTCGTGCGTCTCGATGAACGTGAACGTATAGCCGTTCTCTTCGAGGATCGCCGCCATCGTCGGGCCGCCGTCGCCGTCGTGGAGCGTGCCGTTGCTCATGAAGATGCGGAGCTCGAGAAACGGCGTGTCGCGGTACAGATCATAGATCTCCGGCCAGACCCAGAAAGCGGGCGACTGAATGGCGATGTTGTGGAAGACGTCCGTCTTCGTCGCGCCGAAATAGGCCGAATTGAGTCCGCCGAGCGAGGCGCCGAGGATCGCGCGTCCGTCCGCCGTCGCGCGCGTCCGGTAGGCCGCGTCGATCGCGGGCACGAGTTCGTCCGCCACGAAGTCGGCGAAGGCGGGGTTCGCCACGTACTCGGAACTGCGCCGGTTCTCGGCGAGGTTCGCCGGGTTGCGCGGATCGATGAAGACCGCCATCACGGGCGGGATGCGCGCATCGGCGATGAGGTTGTCGAGCACGATGACCATGCTGCCGAGGTAATCCGCCGCGTACTCGTGCCCGTCGGTGACGTAGACCACCGGCAGGTCTTCGAGGTTGAAATAGCCGGGCGGCGTGTACACGCGATAGTTCACGTCATAGCCGAGGCGGTCGCTGTGGAGGGTGACGTCTTCGGTGAGCGCTCCGCGCCCGACCTCGTTGCGGCGGACGGTCTCCATCGGGTAGCGGTAGGCGGGCATGCGAAGCTCCGAGTTCGGCCCGAAGCCGCTCCATATTTCGAGCGGGTTGGCCGGGTCGAGCAGCCATTCGCTCCCGTTCCGAAAGACCTTGTAGTCGGCCCGGGCGTCGGCGGGGAGCGTCATTTCGAGCATCCACACGTCGGTGTCGCCGAGGCGGGCGCCGGGCGTCTCGCCCCACCCGTTGAAGTCGCCCCGCCACGCCACCGAAGCCGCCGCCCCGCGATAGAGGAACGCGACCGAGTCCTCCCGGGCATACGGGATCTGATTGCCGCCGAGGAGGTCGGCCCAGAAAACGTCGAGGAGGCTGTCCCGCGCGGCCGCGTCGCCGAGGTTCACGACGGCCGTGAGCGAGTCGTGAAACGCCGCGTACGAGGGGAAAAGCTCTGCCCGCTCAAACTCCGGCGGCGGCGGCGACTGCGCTCGCGCCGGAGACGACGTGAGCAACATCCATCCGGCCAGGAGACAGGCGACCCGTGTGCCTTTCCTCTTCATCTTCATATATCTCATCGCTACGTCGATGCGCCGGGGCCTTCAAACGCCCCGACGTCCTCACATCCCCGGCATGAGCATGACCGCGTTTTGCATCATGCGGGCCGGGCCGACCCAGAACATGCGGTACTGCGTGTTGTCCACGAGGAAGACGACGCGTCCCCGCTCCATCGGTTGCACGGCGGCGAAGGTTTTGCCCGCGAGCTTGCGCCGGTTCGCCGCCGAGGCATAGCCCGAGACGAGGACGGCGTCCGGATCGGCGGTATAATGGCCGACGGTCTGAAGGGTTTCTTCCGGTTCGAGGGCTTCGGTGGAAAAGCGAAGGCTGTAGAGGTGTTCGCCGCGAAGGCCGAAGGCGAGCGGATGCGTGACGTCGATGCGTGCCTGAAAGGCCGAACCGGGGATGCGCCGGAGCCCGAGGGAGTCGCGCCGGGCCGCGTACGGCGTATAGGCGGCGGGCTTCGGCCCTTTGTCCTTTTCGTCGTCCTTCGCCTCCTTCACCCGCTTCACGTTCGTGAGGCCCGAGCGGTCCTTCGTCAGAAAGAGGGCGCTGCCTTCGGTGGCGACGAGCGTCCCGCCGTCGCGCACCCATCGTTTCAGCCGGTCCACCTGTGCGCTGTCGAGCACGGACGAGAGGTCGCCCGCGCCGGGGAGGATGAGCACGTCGTAGTCGGCGAGCTTGAGCGTGGGGAAGCGGTCGGTCCGCACGCGCGTCAGGCCGAGGCCGGTCCACCGGTCGAAGAGGTGCCAGATCTGCCCGGCGGTGTACGACGAGAAGGGGCGTCCGACGAGCAGGACGGCCTTCGGCTTTTTGACGGGACGGCTGTCGTTCGAGGCGAGGTCGATGCCTTCGGCCATGCGTCCGGAATCCATGCCGACGACGCGCACGCGGGCCTCGCGGGCGATGCGCGCCAGGTCTTCGGGGGCGCGGTCGAGGCGTTCGAGGTTGCGTCCGAGGAGCACGACGAGGCTGCCGCGCGCGAAGGAGCGTTCGCCGTCGGAGAAGGGCTTTCGGGCGACGCGCACGCGATAGCCGGCGTCCCACAGCATCGCCAGCGCGCGCGGGGTGTGGCGCTGCCGTCCGTCGATCACGTAGGCGTACTGCGCGGCGGGGTTCGTCAGGCCGGAGGGCGGCGCGGGGGCCTCGGCGAGCGGCTGCGTCGGCGCGCCCGGCGGGGTCGTCGTCCAGGCGGCGTCGAGGTTGTACGCCAGCGGGGCGGACCACGTCGCCATGTCGTACATCACCGAGTCTTCGATGGCCATCTGCCGCTGAAGGATCGTGTGGACGAAGACGTGGCGCGGCTGATCGGTGGGGATGACGAACGTCCCGGCTTCGAAGGTGCGGGCGTGGGGCTGTCCGTCCCAGTAGTCGCGGGCGTTGCGCACGGTGAACGGCGCCTCGGCGCGCTCCACGCGGACGCCGTGCGCCAGGAGCATACCCACCACGTCATAGGCATAGCCGGCCCCCCCGTCGTCGGCAATGAGATAGGCCGCCGTGTTGCTTTTGTTGGTCTGCTGTGTGAAGAACCGGCGATAGTATCGAAGCAGCGCCTCCCGGTTCTCGACCGCCGTTCGGATCGTCGCCATCGACGTCGTATAATGGTCGAAGACCCCCTGCCGGAGCGTGAGCACGTAGCCGTCGTTCGTTTCCACGGCGCGCCCGCGCGCGGAGCCCTGCTCGGCGAGCATCCCGATGGCGCCGAGGTTGCTCGGGTACGAAGAGCCGTAGCCGGGATAGAAAAAGTCGAAGGACTCGCGCGTGAAATAATTGATGCGGTTCCGGTCGAAGGCGCGCGCGTTGGCGCGCCCGAACGTGTCGGCCCACCGGTCGTAGGCGTCCGGCAGGTTGAGGTTGCGCGGCGGCTGCCCCGGCATCGTGAAATAGTTTGCGTTCGAGCCCTGCTCGTGATAATCGAGGTGGACCTGCGGCATCCATTCCTGGTAGGCCGCGATGCGTCCCCGCGATTCCGGATGGACGAGCCACACCCAGTCCCGGTTGAGGTCGAACCAGTAGTGGTTCGTGCGCCCGCCGGGCCAGGGTTCGGTGTGCTCCATGTCCACGGCCTCGGTGTTGACGCGGTCGTTTTGCATGGCCCGGTTCCAGTACACGAAGCGGTCGCGTCCGTCGGGGTTGATGCAGGGGTCGAGGATGACGACGGCGCGGGAGAGGAGCGCGCGCGTGTCGTCGTCGGTGGCGGCGGCGAGGCGGTAGGCCACCTGCAGGGCCGCCTCGGTGCTCGAGGCCTCGTTGCCGTGCACGTTATAACTCAGCCACGGGATCACCGGCTGCGCGGCGATGAGCGCCTCGGCCTCGTCGTCGGGCAAGGCCTCCCCGGCGGCCAGCCGGAGGTTGTTTGCCCGGATCTGGTCGAGGCGGGCATGGTTCTCCGGCGTGGTGATGACGAGGTAATGGAGCGGTCGCCCCTCGTACGTCCGCCCGTATTCGCGCATCGTCACACGGTCCGAGGCGGCGTCGAGCGCCTTCAGGTAGCCCACCACGTCGGCATACAGCGTGAGCTGCGTGCCGAGCTCGTAGCCGAGAAAGTCGGAGGGCGCGGGGATGTCGGGGTCGTACGGGAGTTCGGGGGAGAAGGCGAACCGTTCCGGTGCGAGGTTCACCTGCGCGCGCGCGGCGGAGGCGAGACCCGCGAGCGCGAGCAGGCTTGCGAAAAGGAGTCGGGAGCAACGGGGCATGGGATACGAGGACGTCTGAGATGAGGGAAGGAAGCGATGCCCAAGATAACCGCCGCGCGCCGGGAATAAAATGCGCCCGTCAAGAATGAAACGCGCCCGGTCCACGGCGGGAGAACCGACGGCCTCTCTCCTCGTCTTCTCGTCCTCCGGGCAACTTTCCCATCCTCCCTTCGTCTCCCTCACACGGCGACGCGCGAGCAAGTCCTCCGGCCTTTTCGCCGGCGTCCCGCCCCTCTTTCCCCTCCACCCTCGTTACTCATGCTCATGATCGTCGCTCCCCGCCCCCTCCTCCGCCTGTGGCTCCTCACGCTCCTGCTCACCGGCCTCGTCGCACCGGCATGGGGACAGGATACAGCTGCCGAGATCGACCGTCTCATGGAGACGTATCACGACTATGGCCTCTTCAACGGGACCGTCCTCGTGGCCGATCACGGGGAGGTCATCTTCAAAAAAGGCTATGGATGGGCCAATATGGAGTGGGACCTCCCGAACACACCCGACGTCAAGTTTCGTCTCGGCTCCATCACGAAGCAATTTACCGCCACGCTCATCCTCCAGCTCGTGAACGAAGGTCGGATCGCCCTCGACGACCCCCTTACGAAGCACCTCCCCGACTACCCTGCCGAGACCGGCGACAGGGTCACGATCCACCACCTGCTCACCCACACCTCCGGCATCCCGAGCTATACCGGCCTGCCCGAGTTCTTTCCCGAGATGAGCCGCGATGCGTACACGGTGCGGGATTTCATCGAAGTGTTCGCCCACCTGCCCCTCGAGTTCGAGCCCGGCACGCAGTGGCGTTATGACAACTCCGGCTATTTCCTCCTCGGCGCCGTCATCGAAGCCGTCACCGGACAGACGTACGAAGAAGCCCTCCGGGAGCGCATCTTCGGCCCGCTCGGCATGAACGACTCCGGCTACGATCATCACGGCACGATCCTGAAAAAACGCGCCGCCGGATACGAAAGAGAGGGTCTGGACTACATCAATGCGCCCTACCTCGACATGTCGCTGCCCTATGCCGCCGGATCGCTCTATTCGACGGTGGAGGACCTCTATACGTGGGACCGCGCCCTGTACACCGAGGCCGTCCTCCCCGACTCGCTCAAGGAGAAAATGTTCACGCCGTACATGAACGACTACGGCTATGGATGGAACATCCGGGAGCAACCCGTCGGCATATCGGGCCGGACGACCAGGCTCATCAGCCACGGCGGCGGCATCAACGGCTTCAACACGGTCATCGTCCGCGTGCCCGACGGCGAGCGGCTCATCGTGCTGCTCAACAACACGGGCGGCACGGACCTCCGCTCGATGGGCCTGGGCATCCTGGCGATCCTCTTCGGCGAACCCGCTCTGCCCCCGAAAAAACCAATCTCCACGGAATTGAAAGAGGTGATCCGGCGAGAAGGGGTGGCGGCGGCCCTGGCGCATTACCGGAAGCTGAAAGCCGAACGGCCCGACGCCTTCGACTTCGGAGAGCGCGAGCTGAACACGCTGGGCTATGCCCTGCTCCGCAGCGGCGACACGGAAGGGGCCATCGCCGTCTTCCGGCTCAACGTCGAGATGTTTCCCGAGGCCTTCAACCCCTATGACAGTCTCGGCGAGGCGTATATGGAAGCCGGGCGCACCGACGAGGCCGTCGCGGCGTACCTCAAAACGCTGGCGCGCAACCCCGACAACGACAACGCCCGCGACCGGCTCCGCCGCATGGGCGTACCCGAAGAGAAGATCCCCGGCGAGGAACGCCCGGCCGGACCGGAGCTTGCGCCGGAGGTGCTCGATCGGTACGTGGGGCGGTATGAGCTTCAGCCGGGCTTCGTCATCACCGTCACGCGCGAGGGCACGCAGCTTTTCGCCCAGGCCACCGGCCAGCCGCGCCTCGAGATCTTCCCTTCGTCCGAAACCACCTTTTACGTCAAGGTCGTCGAGGCACAGCTCACGTTTCACACCGACGGCGACGGGCCGGCCACGAGCCTGACCCTGCATCAGGGGGGGCGGGATACGCCGGGGAAGCGGGTCGAGTGAGCGGAAGCGGGACGGTTTACGCCGCCGTCCACCGCTCGGCGGTCATCTCGTAGACGGCCAGGCGGTCGTCCGGCTCGAACTTGACGAACGGGTTGCGCTGCGTCTCGACGAAGCGGAAGCCGAGCTTTTCGAGCACGCGGCGCGAGGCGTGGTTGCGCAGGAGCGGGCGCGCGATGATGCGGCGGAGCGCGAGCGCCTCGAAGCTGTAGTCGAGCAGGAGCCGGTTGGCGGCCGTGGCGTAGCCGCGCCCCCAGTACGGTCGGCCGATCCAGTACCCGAGTTCGGCAAAACCCTGCGCCGCCGAGACTTCGACCAGCCCGTTGACGCCGACGACTTCGCCCCCGGCCTCGAGGATGGCGAAGGCGTACTCGACGCCGACCTGGCGTTTCGGCAGGAGGTAGCGGATCCAGTGGAGCGCTCCGTCGGGTGGATACGGCTCCGGGAGGTTCGTCATGGCGGCCACGCGCGGATCCTCGGCCAGACGCTGCACCGCCGCCGCGTGCTCGATTTCGATCGGGACGAGGCGCACGTCCGTCAGGGTCGAGGAAGAGGGGGGCTGGGGATAATGAGGCATGGGCTCCCGGCTTCGATCCGTTCGTTCCTGTCGCGCGCGCGTCCGCTTCGTACCCCGATGCTCCTCGCATCGTTCCCCTGAACATGGACCGGAGACGCGCCCGCGCCCCCGGGAGGCTCAAGCGTCCTTTCGTTCTGAAACAGGCTCGAAGCGGTTTTTTTCGCGGTTTTTCTGCACTGAGCCGGATTGGAAGATGCGCCCGTTCATGGCGATGTACACCCCTTCCGGCATCGCTTCGACGGCGGCGAGCGCGAAGCCGATGTTGAACTCGGCGTCGGTGTGCTTGAAGCGGGCCGGCGTGAGCGAGCCGACGAGAACGATCACCTTGCCGGGGACGACCTGGAGCGCCTGCGCGGTGTGCGTCATCGTGTCGGTGCCGTGCGTGATCAGGATGCGGCGGCACGGCTCCCGCCGGACGCGCTCGACAATGACGGCGCGATCGTCATCCGTCAAGTCGAGGCTGTCTTTGCGAAAAAGCATCTCCACCTCATAGTCGACGACGACGTTGGCCATGCGCAGGATTTCGACGATTTGCGGCTCGCCGATCTTGTAATCACTCTGGGCGTCGAAGTATACTTTATCGATGGTTCCACCCGTGGTGAATATTTTGATTTTCATACACGTTCAGGGATCATGCTTTGGAAACGTGCAAAATAAGGCAGCGGCGTCTTTGTATGGGGATGATCTGAGCAGATTGTGCAACCGACCGGTCGCCCCTTTTTCGCGCACTTGATGAGAAGCGTCATGGCAACCTGGATCCGCACCCTGGTGAAACCGCCGGTTTTCGACGATGAGGCGAAGACCCGCCGGGCCTATCCGCTTCACCTCACGTTGCTGACGGCGCTCGCCGTAGCCGGGCTCTACGCCCTCGCGATGCTCGTCTTCGTGCCGCCGGATCCCCTGCGCCTGGGCATCACCCTCTTCACGATCCTGTTCGCGGGCAGCGTGTTGCTGCTGTTGCGGCGCGGGCACGTTCGGCATGCCGGTCTGCTCTTTAGCGCGACGCTCTGGCTCATCTTCTCCCTGTCCGCGCTCTTCGAGAACGGCGTCCACTCGCCCGCCTTTCACGGATACCTCCTCGTCATCATCATCGCCACGCTGGTGGTGGGCGAGCGCACCGGCCTCGTCTTTGCGGGGCTGAGTGTTCTATCCGGTGTGGGGCTGTTGCTGGCCGAAAAAAAGGGCATGCTCCCCGAGCCGATCCTGACCGACACGTCGCTTTCGCTCTGGGCCACCGACGCCCTCTTTTTCCTTATGGCGGCGGTCCTGCTCTCGCTGACCACGCGTCGGCTCCGCGATGCGCTGGACCGCGCCCGGAACAATGAGAAGGCCCTCCGCACGAGCCAGCGCCGCCAGCGCGCCCTGCTCGACGCCATCCCGGACATGATCTTCCGCCTCGACCGGAACGGCGTTTATCTCGACTTCATCCCCGCGCACGGCATGGGCACGCTGCTGCCGCCTTCGGATTTCCTCGGCAAACCCCAGCACGAGGTCCTGCCCCCCGACATTGCCGAGAAGAGCCGGCGCTTCATCGAGCAAGCGGTGGATACGGGTGTCCTGCAGGTATTCGAATATGAGCTTCCCTTCGAGGGGACGCCGCGCTTTTTCGAGGCGCGTCTCGCCCCACTCGGCCGGGACCAGGTGCTCGGCCTCGTCCGCGACGTCACCGAGCGCAAGACGTTTGAAGAGAAACTGCTTCGGATGAACGAGCAGCTGGAGCAGCGCGTGGCCGAACGCACGGCGACGCTCGAAGCGACGGTCGCCCGCCTCGAAGCCGAGATCGCCGAACGGCAACGCACCGAGGCGGCCCTGCGCCTGAGCGAAGCCCGGTACCGCGCCATCGTCGAGGACCAGACCGAGATGATCTGCCGCTTCACGCCCGACGGCGCCCTCACGTACGTCAACGCCGCCTACGCGCGGTATTTCCGGCAAGACCCCGAGGGCCTCGTCGGCGGGCGCTTCATGCCCGAGATCCCCCCGGAAGATCAAGCGAAGATGGCGCAGAACATCGAGGCCCTCGACTGCGAACATCCCGTCACGACCGTCGAACTGCGGGTGATCTTGCCCGGCGGCGAGGTGCGGTGGAACCAGTGGACCTATCGCCTCATCTGCGACGAGTCGAAGCAAAACGTCGTCGAATATCAGGCCGTCGGGCGCGATGTCACCGAGCAACATCGCGCCGCCGAGGAGATCCGGAAGCTCAACGACGATCTCCGCCGGCGCGCCGTCGGCCTCGAAGCCGCCAACGCGGAGCTGCGCTCATTCACCTATTCCGTCTCGCACGACCTGCGCGCGCCGCTCCGCGCCGTACACGGTTTCGCCAACCTCTTCGCCCGCCGCTATTACGACCGCCTCGACGACGAGGGCCGCCGCTACATCGATCTGATCGTCGAGGCGGGCGCCCGGATGGATCACTTCATCAACGACCTGCTCTCGTATGCCCGCCTCGGACGCAAAGCCGTGACGCGCAGCCCGATGCCTCTCGACGACGTGTTCGAGCGCGTGGTCCACACGCTGACGCCGCTCATCGAGGAGACCGGCGCGCGCGTCGCGCTTCCTGCCGGCGCTCCCCTCGTCCTCGGCGACCCCACGCTGCTGAACCAGATCTTCCTCAACCTCTTCGAAAACGCCCTGACGTACCGTCGCGAAGGCGCAACGCCGGAGATCGCCGTGCGGTGCGAGACGACGCGGGACCACGTGCTCGTCCATGTCACCGACAACGGGATCGGCATCCCGGAGGTCTTTCAGAAGCAAATCTTCCAGGTTTTCCAGCGCCTGCACGGTCAGCAGGATTACCCCGGCACCGGCATCGGGCTGGCCATCGTGAAAAAGGCGGTGGAGCGGATGGACGGGACGGTCTCGGTCCGCTCGACGGAAGGCGCGGGCAGCACGTTCACGGTCCGGTTGCCGAAGCCACCCGACGCCCCCTGACGTACGTCGCGCGCGCCGCGTTCGGGCGGAAGTGATAGAGCCAGTGGTTGACGCTCTCGGCGTCGAGGAGGGCGAAGTCGGCCTGTTTGCCCGGTTCCAGCGCGCCGATGCGGTCCTCGCGTCCTATGGCGCGTGCGGCATAGCGCGTGGCGCCCTTGAGCGCCTCGGCGGGGGTCAGCCGGTTCATCGTGCAGGCCAGCGTGAGCGCCAGCGGCAGGTGGAAGGTCGGCGCGCTGCCGGGGTTGAAGTCCGTCGCCACGGCCACCGCCGCTCCGGCGTCGAGGAAGGCGCGCGCGTCCATCGGCTTCTGCCGGAGGTAGAGCGTCGCCGCCGGCAGGCTCACGGCCACCACACCGGCTTCGGCCATCGCCCGCATGCCTTCCGCCGACGTGTATTCGAGGTGATCCGCCGAGATCGCCCCCACCTCGGCGGCCAGCCTGGCCCCTCCGCCGTCGCCGAGCTGATCGACGTGGAGCTTCGGTCGCAGCCCGTGCCGCTTCGCCGCCGCAAAAATCCGACGCGCCTCCTCGGCGTGGAAGGCCGTCTCTTCGACGAACACGTCGCAGAACTCCGCCAGTCCTTCCGCGGCCACCCGCGGGATCATCTCGTCGCACAGAAGCCGGACGTACGCGGCCCGGTCGTCCCGGTATTCGGGTGGGACGACGTGCGCTCCGAGGAACGTCGCGACGATGCCGAGCGGCTGCGCCCCGGCCAGCCGTCGATAGACGCGGAGCAGCTTCAGCTCGTCTTCGAGGGTAAGGCCGTAGCCGCTTTTGCACTCGACGGTGGTCACGCCGAGGCGGGCCATCTCGCCGAGGAAGCCCAGGCACCGCGCGAAGAGCTCGTCTTCCGAAGCCGCCCGCGTGTGGCGCATCGTGGAGGCGATGCCGCCTCCGGCGCGCGCGACGTCGAGGTAGCTCTTGCCGAGGATGCGCATCTCGAACTCGTCGGCCCGCCAGCCGCCGAAGGCAAGGTGGGTGTGGCAGTCGATGAGGCCGGGGATGACGAGCGCGCCTCCGGCGTCGAGGCGCTCGGCGTCGGCGTATACGGCAGGCAGATCGGCCTCCGCGCCCACCCACCGGATCGTCTCGCCCTCCCATGCGAGCGCGGCGTTCGCAAGGGCGTGAACGCCGCGCTGCCCGCCGGGCGCGGCGCACGTGTAGAGCGTGGCAATGTTCGTCAGGACCGGCATGCAGGGGGTCGGGTTGGATGCGTGGGAACGGACCGGCTACCGCAACGCGCCCACCTCCTCCGTCACGGCGTCGAGGAGGGCGGGGGTGCGGATGAGTTCGAGGCAGGGCGTGAGGTCTTCCTGAAAGAAGTAGTCGGCTTCGCGGTGCGGGATAAGGTCGCGCACGAAAGCGTGGGCCGCCGCCACGCCGCGCCCGGGACGGAGCGGCAGCCGGTAGTCGAGCGCCTGCGCGGCCGTGAGCAGTTCGATGGCGAGCACGTGTTCGAGGTTTCGGAGCACGTTGATGAGCTTGAGCGCCGAGATCGCCCCCATGCTGACGTGGTCCTCCTGCCCCAGGCTCGTCGGGATCGAATCGACGGAGGCCGGATGACAGAGCACCTTGTTCTCGGAGACGAGGGCGGCGGCGGTGTATTGCGGGATCATGAAGCCCGAGTTGATGCCGGTCTCGCGCATGAGCAGCCTCGGCAGGCCGTCGTGGCCTTCGAGGAGGAGGTAGATGCGGCGTTCCGAGATGGAGGCGAACTCGGCGAGCGCCATCGCGGCAAAATCGAGGGCGAGCGCCAGCGGCTGTCCGTGGAAGTTGCCGCCGCTGAGGATGTCGCCGTCTTCGAAGACGAGCGGGTTGTCCGTGACGGCGTTGATCTCCGTCTCGACGACGCGGCGGCCGTAGTCGAGCGCGTCGCGGCCGGCGCCGTGGACCTGCGGCACGCACCGGAGGCAGTACGGGTCTTGCACCTTGCCGCAATCCCGATGCGCTTCGAGAATCTCGCTGTCGTCGAGCAGGCGGCGCACGTTCTCGGCGACGGCGATCTGCCCGGGATGGGGCCGGATGGTCTGGATGCGGGCGTCGAACGGTTTGATGCTCCCTTGCAGAGCTTCGAGGCTCATAGCCGCAAGGAGGTCGGCCAGGCGCGCCAGACGGCAGCTTTTCTCCAGCACGAAAGCTCCGAAAGCGCTCATGAGCTGCGTGCCGTTGATGAGGGCGAGGCCGTCTTTCGGCTGAAGCTCGATGGGCGCGAGGTCGTGCGCGGCGAGCACCTCGGCGGCGGGCACGGCGGCGACGCCCGCCTCGTCCCAGAACGCCCCGAAGCCGAGCAACGGGAGCGCCATGTGCGCCAGCGGCGCCAGATCGCCCGAAGCGCCGACGCTGCCCTTGCTCGGGATGACCGGAACCCAGTCCCGCCCGGCAAAGAGCAAGAGGCGCTCGAACGTCTCCTCCGAGACGCCCGAATAGCCCTGCCCGAGCGCGTGGATCTTGAGGTGGAGCATCAGCCGGCTGACCTCCTTCCGCACCGGCTCGCCCACCCCGACGGCGTGGCTGAGGAGGAGGTTGCGCTGAAGCTGCGTCTGATCCTCCGGCGGGATGCGCACCTGCGCCAGCTTGCCGAAACCGGTGTTGATGCCGTAATACGCGCGGCCGTCTCCGAGCGCCGCCTCCACCACCGCCCGCGACCGCCGCACGGCCGAGGCATCTGCCCGAAGCGCTTCCAGGCTCCGTTCGAGGTCGGCATACAGGTTTTCGATGGTCACGTACATGAGCGCAATCCGATACATGGCGAAACGCACGGGAAGGCGTCAGACGGACGCTTCCGGAACCCAAGATACGCCCCCGCCGCTCCCGGGAACACCCCGCCCGCCGAAGGAACGGCGAAAAAAGCGCGCCGGGAAATCAGACGCCGAACTGCGTCAGGTGGTGATCCAGATGCTTGTACATGGCCCACCCTTTCTCTTCCACGGTCATCACCCCGAAGAGCGGATGACGCCCCGGCTCATGCTCTGCCCCCCGGAAACGCTCCAGAGCGTCGCGCAGTCGCCTTCGCTCCGTCTCGAAGTCGCGGTCTTCCGCCTGGCGGTATTGCGGATGCGTTCTCGTGTTTCTCGGATACGGCCTCTCCCCGACGACCATCTTGCGGATCATGCCTTTGAAGAGCCGCGCGATCAGGGGGGTGTTCTCCAGCGGCTTTCCGTCGGCGACTTCTATAATTTCGGCACAGTGGGCCATCATCTGTGCGGCGTTCATCGTCCCCCAGCGGGGCGACGCTTCGGGCGTGAGCGCGTCGAGGCGCGCCAGCGTGTGCCGGAAAACGTCGGGGTCGTACAGGCTTTGCTTCGTCATGTGTTGCTCGATGGGATGTGCGACCCGTCGTCATCCGTTGATCATCGGAAGGTCGATGCCGCGTTCGTTTACGAAAAACCCTCTGCCTCCAGCATACGCCGGATCGCCTCGCGCACGTCGGGAATCTTGCCGTCCACCACATCCCATACCAGTTCGTAGTCCACGCCGAAATAGCCGTGAATCAGGCGGTCTCGCATCCCTGCCATCGAGCGCCACGGCACGTCCGGGTATTTCCGGCGAAGCTCGTCCGGCAGCTTTTTGGATGCCTCTCCGATGATTTCGAGGCTGCGCGCAAAGGCGCGTTTCAGCGTTTCATCCGACAAGAAAGCAGCTCTGGACAAGCCCTCAGCCTGCGCCCGCAAATAGTTGGCTTCGTCGAGGATGTGACGCAGATATTCAATCGGCGACTTCGACATACGCTACTTCGCGGAGAATATGGGGAGCCAGGTGAGGACTCAAACCTTCTCGCGTGACCAACTCGACCCGGCGGCGCAACGCTTTTTCCAGCAGAAACGAGAGTTGCATGAAGCGGTCGAAGCTCTTCTTTCCGGGCTCGAACTCGACCAGCAGGTCGACGTCGCTTTCCTCGCATTGGGCGTCTGCGAGGAAAGAGCCGAACAGGCCCAGTCTTTTCACGCCGAGCCTGCGGAGGTCCGACCGGAGGTCGTTCAGCCGTTCCCGAATCTCATCTTTCGTCTGAACCGTCGTTTCCATAAGCCTGCGTACGCGCAGAGGGCATCCCCGGTTTTCTCCTCCGTCATCCGTTGATCATCGGCAGGTCGATGCCGCGTTCGTTGGCCGTCTCGACGGCGAGGTCGTAGCCCGCGTCGGCGTGGCGCATGACGCCCGTGCCGGGGTCGGCGGTGAGGACGCGTTCGAGGCGGCGGTCGCCCGTCTCGGTGCCGTCGGCCACGCACACCATGCCCGCGTGGATCGAGTAGCCGATGCCGACCCCGCCGCCGTGATGGAGCGACACCCACGAGGCCCCGCACGCCGTGTTGAGCATGGCGTTGAGCAGCGGCCAGTCCGCGATGGCGTCAGAGCCGTCCTTCATGCCCTCGGTCTCCCGGTTCGGCGAGGCGACGCTTCCGGCATCGAGGTGGTCGCGGCCGATGACGAGGGGCGCCTCCACGCGCCCGGTCTTGACGAGCCAGTTGAACTTCAGCCCCATCTCGGCGCGCTCGCCGTATTCGAGCCAGCAAATGCGCGCGGGCAAGCCCTGGAAATGCACCTTCTCCTGCGCTTTGCGGATCCACCGCGCGAGGGCCTCTTTCTCGGGAAAGGTTTCGAGCACGGCCGCATCCGTGACGGCGATGTCGTTCGGGTTGCCGGAGAGCGCGGCCCACCGGAACGGGCCGGAGCCTTTGCAGAAGAGCGGGCGGATGAACTCGGGCACGAAGCCGGGGATCTCGAACGCCTCCGTCATCCCCCGGCGGTCGGCGACCTGCCCGCGCAGGTTGTTGCCGTAATCGAACGTGACGGCTCCGGCCTTCTGAAGGTCGAGCATGGCGCGGACGTGAACCATCATGCTGTCGAGGACGGCGCTTTCGTAGCCCTCGGGATCTTTTTCCCGGAAGGCGGCGGCCTCTTCGACGGAATACCCACTCGGGAGGTAGCCCAGGCGGAGATCGTGCGCCGAGGTCTGGTCGGTGAGCACGTCGGGCACGATGCCGCGCCGGACGAGTTCGGGCAGCACATCGGCGATGTTTCCGAGAAGCCCCACCGAGAGCGCCTCGCCGTTCTCTTTCGCTGTCAGGACGAGGTCGAGCGCTTCGTCGAGGTCGGTGCTCATGCGGTCGAGGTAGCCGGTTTCCACGCGGCGTTGGATGCGATGCGGATCGACCTCGACGCCGAGGAACGCGCCGCCGTTCATGGTGGCGGCCAGCGGCTGGGCGCCGCCCATGCCGCCGAGGCCCGCCGTCACCACGAGCCGCCCTTCGAGCGTGCCGCCGAAGTGTTGCCGGGCGCACTCGGCGAAGGTCTCGTACGTGCCCTGAAGGATGCCCTGCGTGCCGATGTAGATCCACGAGCCGGCGGTCATCTGCCCGTACATCGTCAGCCCGAGCGCGTCGAGGCGGCGGAACTCGTCCCACGTGGCCCACTTCGGCACGAGGTGCGCGTTGGCGATGAGCACGCGGGGCGCTTCCTCATGCGTGCGAAAGACGCCGACGGGCTTTCCGCTCTGTACGAGCAGCGTCTCGTCGTCCTTCAGCCGCCGAAGCGTCTCGACGATTTTGTGATAACAGGCCCAGTTCCGGGCCGCCTTTCCACCGCCGCCATAGACGATCAGTTCGTCCGGCTTCTCGGCCACGTCCGGGTCGAGGTTGTTCATGAGCATGCGCAGGGCGGCCTCCTGATGCCATCCCCGGCACTGGAGCCTGGTCCCTCTCGGCGCTCTGATCGGCGTATACGTAGTCGGTTCCATACTTTTCCCCTTCGGTGCTGTCCTTTGTTCAGAGTATCCCGCACCCGCGTGGAAAAAGCAACCCGTCCGGGCGCGCGGCGCGCTTCGCGTGCGTGATAAAACAGAAAAAAAGCCCCATCGCACCTGGGCGCGACGGGGCCTCTTCCGTTCGAAAGAACGAGACGTTTACTTGAGCTTGAAGGTGATCGGAAGGGACATCTTCACCTTTACCGGCTTGCCGCGCTGCATGCCCGGTTTGAAACGGGCCTGGCTGACGGCGCGGATGGCCTCTTCGTCGCACCCGGCTCCGATGCCGCGCACCACCACCGGATCGACCACGCGTCCCTGCTCATCGACGACGAACTGCACGATGACGCGCCCCTCGACGCCCGCCTTCTTCGCGATCTCGGGATACCGGATCTTTTTCTGGAGATCGCCCAGACCGCCGATGAGTTGCGGCATGTCTTCCACGATGACGAAGATTTCCGGCTCCGGCTCTTCCTCTTTCTCAGCCGGGGGCGGCGGCGGGGGGAGGTCCGAGAGCGGCTCGTCGATGTCGAGCGAGGCGTCGAGGTCGAGGTCGTCGTCCTCCAGGATCTCATCGTCGGGCACCTCGACGGGCACCGGCGGGCGCGGCGGCGGAGGCGGCTTCTCGATCTGCTGCGTCTGCTGCACTTCTTCCATCTGCACCACCTCCTGCTCCTGCATCACCACCTCGAAGGAGTCGTCGGCGCTGAGATCGAGCCGAAAGGCGACGATGAGAAGGGCCAGCGTAATCACCAGGCCGATCTCGATGTAGAGCGGGTATCGCCTGCGCAAATCGGCTTTTTCTGTTTTTCGTAAAGACATGGTTATCGTTTCCGGCTATGCTTGGTCAAAAGGACGTTCTGTCAAGATAACGTAAAATGAGGGTAATGAAAACTCTGTGTTTGATACAGGATGCTTTTTCGTCTGGTTCCGCAAACGGCTCGAAGCGCGCGCGCACGGATCATCCGAGCCGAAAGCTGATGGGAACGGACATCTTCACCTTCACCGGCTTGCCGCGCTGCGTGCCCGGGCGGAAGCGGGCCTGGCGGACGGCGCGGACGGCCTCCTCGTCGCATCCGGCTCCGATCCCTTGCATCACCCGGGGCTCGGTCACGCGTCCCTGCTCATCGACGACGAACTGCACGATGACGCGCCCCTCGATGCCCGCCTTCTTCGCAAGGGCGGGGTAACGCACGGCCCGGTGTATCGCGGCGAGCCCGCCTATGAGTTCGGGCATCCGTTCCACGACCGCGAATTCTTCCACGACGGGCGGCGCGGGCGCCTCGTGCGTGCCCAGGCTCAGCAGCTCGTGCCCGAGCAGGGCGACGCGGACGGCGCGGTTCGGCCCCCACTCGAAGCGAAGAAGCAGGAAAAAGGCGAAGAAGAGGGCGAGCGCCGCGAGCATCCCCCATCCGGGGCGTGCGGGCCGACGACTGCGTTCCATGGGTTCCATAGGCCTGACCCTCCCGAAGTCCGGTATCATTCCCAATGTGCAGAAAAGACACGAGGCATGCGCCGAAGTTGCCCGCCGCCGCCGAATTTTTTCCCGGGGCCGGGGGGTCCCCGGTCGAGGAATCACGCCACGGGGATTTTTCGGAGGCGATACCGATAGAGAAACACCGCTGCGCCGAGGCCGAGCGCGTTTGCCACGGCGTCGTACGGGTCGCCGATGCGCCCGGCGATCAGCGCGCCCTGGTAGACTTCCGAGAGTCCGGCGAAGAGAAGGCCCGCCGCGAGCACGCCCCACGTCCGCCTCCGAAGCGGGACCTCGAGGGCTGCCATCCACAGCCATCCGAAGACGGCGAACAGGACGACGTGCACGAGCTTGTCGAATCCGAGCACGGGGACGTCCGGCAGGCTCTCACCGGGGAGGGAGAGGGAGACGACGATGGCGAGCGTCCAGCCGAGAGCGAGCAGGCGACGGCGCGATTTCATGAGCGAAACCGTTCGTGAAGCACGTGCGGGAGCTGATCGAGCAGGTCGGTGGCGACCATGGAGCGGGGGTCGAGGCGGTCGGCGTATCGGTCGGCGGCGGCTCCGCCGAGGTGAAGTGCGGCGGCGGCGGCTTCGGCGGGCGCGAGGCCCTGCGCGAGCATCCCCACCGTCAGCCCCGCGAGCACGTCGCCGGCGCCGGCGGTGGCGAGCGCCGGGTTGCCCGTGGCGTTGACGTACGTCGTCCCGTCCGGCGCGGCGACGACCGAGGGCATCCCCTTCAAGAGGAGCACCACGTCCCACTTCTCGGCGAAACGCCGGGCCGTCCGCACGCGGTCGGTGAGGTCTACGTCGTCTCCGGCGAGGCGTTTGAACTCGCCCGCATGCGGCGTGAGGATCCACCGGCCCCGCGCGCGCTCGGCGAAGAGGTCGGTGTGTCCGGCGAGGGCGACGAGGCCGTCGGCGTCGAGGACGACGGGGAGGTCGGTGTGGCGGAGGAGGGCGCGCACGAAGGCCTGCGTGCCGGGCGCACGGCCGAGGCCGGGCCCCACGAGCAGCG
>NZ_JBWOPL010000088.1:0-9822 GCF_056451265.1 Rhodocaloribacter sp.
GCGTGCGGAAACCGAAACCCGACTTCCGCATATACGGGTTTCAAACACACCGTTCCCGGTACCTATGTTATTCGGAAGCGGACTCTTAAAGCATCGCTTTCCGGGAACTGCCTGAGCAGACACACCAAGAAAGGTTCCGGGCCTCGCCCCTCCTTTCGAGCCCCTCACGTCTCGCCTGCTCTTGACGACGAAGCCGACCGCCCCTGCCCTTCCGGCAGACGGACGTGTTCCGGCTTCCCCCACTTCTCTGATACGCAGCTTTTCTAACGGGCAGACGTCTGGCCCAACGCCGGACCACCCAGACCTACTTTTTTAAATGACGATGACCTTCCAAGCGCTCGGACTCTCCCGAGAAATCATTAACGGCATCCTCGATGCAGGCTACACCACCCCCACCCCCATCCAGGCCCAGGCGATCCCCGTGGCCGCCGAAGGAGGCGACCTGATCGGCTGCGCACAGACCGGGACGGGCAAGACGGCGGCTTTCGTGCTGCCGATGCTCTCCCGCCTTCAGACCGCTCCCCGCCCGAAAAATGGCCGCCCCGTGCGCGCCCTGGTCGTCACGCCGACGCGTGAACTGGCCCTGCAGGTGGAGGCGGCGGTCCGGGTCTACGGCAAGCACACGCGGTTCCGCAGCCTCGCCGTCTACGGCGGCGTCGGCATGCACCCGCAGCTGAACAGCCTGCGACGCGGCGTCGACATCGTGGTCGCCACGCCGGGTCGGCTGCTCGACCACCTCCGACGGGGCAGCCTCGACCTCTCGAAACTCGAAATCCTGGTGCTCGACGAAGCGGACCGGATGCTGGACATGGGCTTCCTGCCCGACATCCGACGGATCGTCGCCGCCGCGCCCGAGCCCCGGCAGACGATGCTCTTCTCCGCCACGATGCCCGGCCCGATCCGCTCGCTCGCCGAGACCATCATGGACCGCCCCACGCTCATCGAGGTGGGCGAGCGCCGCAATCCCGCCGAGACCGTGACCCAGCAGGTGTGCCTGGTGAAGCCGGACCGGAAGATGGACCTGCTCTTTCATGTGCTCCAGACGGAGTCGATGGAGAACGTGCTCATCTTCTCCCGCACGAAACACCGCGCCGACCGCATCAAGCGTAAACTCGGACAGCAAGGCTTCAGCGCCACGGTCCTCCACTCGAACCGGTCCCAGAGCCAGCGGCAACGCGCCCTCAGCGGCTTCAAGAACGGACAGTTCCAGATCATGGTGGCGACGGACATCGCCGCGCGCGGCATCGACGTCGAGAGCATCTCGCACGTGATCAACTACGATACGCCCAACCAGGCCGAGGACTACATCCACCGCATCGGACGCACGGGACGCGCACGGACGACCGGAGACGCCATCACGTTCGTGGCCGCCGACGAACGGTCCTACCTCCGGCAGATCGAGCGCCATACCGGCCAGCGCCTCTCACGCAAGGTCTACGACGGCTTCGAGGTCGGCAGCGAGGAAGAGCCGATCCGCACCGCCGCATCCGGGCGGAAGCATCACGCCAATCCCCGAAACGGCCGCCACCGTCCCTCCCGACGCCGGTAAAGCCAACGACCCATAGAAACGAGACAGGGGATCTTACGCCGTAAGGTCCCCTGTTTTTTTTTCGGCCGGGCCCGGCCCTTCACCATCGTATCACGCGATATTTCGCACCCCGCGCGACATTTCGGACCCTGGAGGGAAAGGGCGCTTCCGGCAAACCTTCAATCTACAGGCACTTGAAAGCAATGGCATGTATATTGTCCGGCACGCATCGTCCGGCATAGCCCTCCGAGAACGGAAGCGCCTCATTCCCCGTTCGTCCTCATCGACGACCGTCCGCTGACACGAGGGGCAGAGAGCCCTCCTCTTCCCGCTCTCTTCTCCCGGCAACCTTTTTCCCGCATTATGGAAAGCGAGACGCTCGTTCGAAAAAGGATTACGGCTTTCGTGGTCCTCGGAGGCATCCTGCTGATGGGAGGCATCGCGTTGCGGCAAACATCGTGGCGGGCCGACGGCACGGTGCACACGATCATGGAGGTGGCCGCCACCCTGCTGGCCCTGTTTGTGGGAATCATCGCGCTGGTGCGCTATTATTCCAAGAACGGGAACACCTACCTCTTCATCGGAGCGGGCTTTCTGGGCACGGGCCTGCTCGACGGCTACCACACCATCGCCACCTTTGCCCCCTTTTCCGGCGCCTTCCCCTCGCTTCCTCCATCGCTGGCGCCGTGGAGCTGGATCGCCTCGCGCCTGTTCCTCTCCGTCCTGCTCTTTCTGAGCTGGTGGGCGTGTCGCAGAGAAGAACGGTTGCACGAGGGCGGTAAGATCGGCGAAGGGATGGTCTACGGCGTCACCGGTGTCCTCACGGTTGCCGGTTTCCTGTTCTTCGCCCTGACGCCGCTGCCCCGAGCCTACTACCCCGAGTTCGTCGTCGGGCGTCCGGAAGAGTTCCTCCCCGGCCTGTTCTTCCTCCTGGCCCTCGTGGGCTATCTACGAGCCGGACACTGGAAGAAAGATGCCTTCATCTTCTTCCTGGTGCTCTCGATCATTGCCGGTCTGGCCGTTCAGGTGGCTTTCATGCCCTTCTCGCATCAACTCTATGATGCCTCCTTCGACGTGGCGCACCTGGTGAAGCATCTGAGTTACCTCTTCGTGCTGACCGGCCTGCTCGTGAGTATGTATGGCCTGTTCAGGCAGGCGGACGAAAGCGTCCACGAGATCCGCGCAACCAACTCCGCCTTGCTCTCGGAAATCAGGGCGCGGGCGCAGGTGGAACGCACCCTGAAGGAGACCCACGACGAACTCGAAAGACGCGTCGAAGAGCGCACGGCGACGGTCTCCCGGACCAACGACCTCCTCACCCGCGAGATAGCCGAACGCAGGCGCACCGAGCTAGCCCTCCGGCATAGTGAAGCGCAGATCCGGCTCCTGCTCAACTCGACGGGCGAGGCCATCTACGGGGTGGACCTCGAGGGCAACTGCACCTTCTGCAACCAGGCCTGCCTCAAGTTGCTCGGTTTCGAGGATGAGCGCGAGTTGCTCGGACAAAACATGCACGACCTGATCCATCACTCCCGCCCCGATGGCGAGCCGTATCCGGTGGAAGCCTGCAAAATCTACCGGGCCTTTCGAGAAGGAGCGAGCGCCCACGTGGAAGACGAAGTGCTCTGGCGAAAGGACGGAGGAAGCTTCCCCGCCGAATACTGGTCGTACCCCCTCCGGCAGGACGGCCAGGACATCGGATGTGTGGTGACGTTCATCGACGCCACCGCGCGGAAAGCAAACGAGGCGAACCTGCAGAAAACCAAAGAAGCCGCCGAAGCGGCCAACCGGGCCAAGAGTGAGTTCCTGGCGAACATGAGCCACGAGTTGCGCACCCCCCTCAACGGCATCCTGGGCTATGCGCAAATCCTCATGCGCGACGACACGCTGGCCGAAAGTCACCGCACCGGCATCGAAGTCATCGAGCACAGCGGCAAGCACCTGCTGTCCCTCATCAACGACATCCTCGACCTGTCGAAGATCGAGGCAGGCAAAATGGAGGTTCAGCCGTCGGAGATTCACCTGCCCGAGTTCCTGCAGAGCATCGCCGACATCGGGCGCATCCGGGCCGAACAGAAGGGACTGGCCTTCCGCTATACCTCGCGGACTCCCCTGCCCGGCGTCGTCTGGGGAGACGAGCGGCGGCTGCGTCAGATCCTCCTCAATTTGCTGAGCAACGCGGTCAAATTCACGGACCGGGGAGGCGTGGCGTTCGAGGTCGGTTGCGTCGAAACACCGTCGGATGCCCCGCGCCTTCGCTTTCAGGTCGAAGACACCGGCAGGGGCATCGCCCCGGAGGAGCTCGAAGAGATCTTCCACCCGTTTCAGCAGATCGGCAACCTCGAGGGCCCTCTCGACGGGACGGGCCTCGGCCTGGCGATCAGCCGCCGGCTCACGGCGTTGATGGATGGGACGCTCACCGTCTCGAGCACGCCGGGGTTGGGCAGCGCCTTCCGGCTCGACCTGGACCTGCCCGCCCTGGACCTGGACCTGCCCGCCCTGGACCTGGACCTGCCCGCCCTGGACCTCCTCTCCTCTACGCGCGCCAGAGCGAAAGGGAGCATCATCGGCTTCGAAGGACCCGCGCGCAAGGTGCTGGTGGTGGATGACAAGCGGGAGAACCGCTCTTTTCTTACGCAGCTGCTCACACCGCTGGGCTTCGCCGTCAAGGAGGCCGAGCACGGCCGGGAAGCGCTGGACCGGGCCGTCGCGTTCCTCCCCGACCTCATCCTGATGGACCTGGTGATGCCCGTCATGGGCGGCTTCGAAGCTGCGCGCCGGATCCGGCGGATGCCCGCGCTCGACGGGACGCCGATCATCGCCCTTTCGGCAAGCGTCTTCGAGGACACCCAACGACAAAGCCTGACCGTCGGCTGTGACGACTTCCTGCCCAAGCCCGTGCAAATCGACGCCTTGCTGGACCGAATGAAGCACCACCTGGACCTGAGGTGGCGCTACCGGCAGGCAACCTCCCCCGCAGGGGAAGCGCCCCCGGCGGCGGCGGAAGACCGCGCCGCAGCCCCGCCACAGCCGGACCAGGCCTCGACCCTGTACGCCTTCGCCATCCAGGGCGACATCCAGGGGCTGCTCCGACAACTGGATGCCTACGAGCATCTGCGCGACGCGCGACACCCTTTCGGATCACGGCTGCGCGAACTGGCGCGGAGCTACCGGATGGAACGGATTCGCGAACTCATCGAACCCTATCTGGAACCGAACGCATGAGCAAGGCACCCCCCGAGGAAGGCACCATCCTGATCGTCGACGACATCCCCGCGAACGTCGGCGTGCTGTTCGATTACCTGTGCTCGTTCGGCTTCCAGGTGCGCGTTGCCGAGAGCGGCAGGAGCGCGCTCAAACAGGTGCGCCACGCCCGCCCCGACCTCATCCTCCTCGACGTGATGATGCCCGGCATGGACGGCTTCGAAACGTGCCGCCGCCTGAAAATGGAGCCGGACACCCGCGAAATCCCGGTCATCTTCATGACCGCACTCTCCGACACGCACGACAAGGTGCGCGGCTTCGGCGCCGGAGCCGTCGATTACGTAACCAAGCCGTTTCAGCACGAAGAGGTCCTCGCCCGCATCAACACGCACCTGGCGCTCCGCCGTCTCCGCTCCGAGCTCGAAGCGGCCAACGAGCACCTGGAACAGCGCGTGGCCCGACGCACCGCCGAACTCCGAGTCGCCAACGGCGCGCTGAAAGAAGCGCTCCGTGAACTGGAGATCCTCAAGGACCAGCTCCAGGCAGAAAATCGCTATTTGCAGGAAGAGCTGAAACTCAACCACCACTTCGAAGAGATCATCGGGCAGAGCGCCGCGCTGAGGCAGGCGCTGGGCAAGGTCGAGCGCGTGGCCCCCACACAGGCCACCGTCCTCATCCTCGGAGAGACGGGCACCGGCAAAGAGCTCTTCGCCCGGGCCATCCACGACCTGAGCCCCCGGAAGGACCGACCGCTCGTCAAGGTGAACTGCGCCGCGCTCCCCGCCGACCTCATCGAAAGCGAACTCTTCGGCCATGAAAAAGGGGCCTTCACCGGGGCCGTCGCGCGCCGGGCCGGACGCTTCGAACGGGCCGACGGCGGAACGATCTTTCTCGATGAACTCGGCGACCTCCCCCTGAAGCTTCAGGCCAAGCTGCTCCGGGTGCTCCAGGAAGGCGAGTTCGAACGCCTCGGCGGCAACCAGACCCTCCGCGTCGACGTCCGCGTCATTGCCGCCACGAACCGAAACCTGTCGGAAGCCGTCGAGAAAGGGACCTTTCGCGAGGACCTGTACTATCGCCTCAACGTCTTTCCCATCACGCTCCCCTCGCTCCGGGAGCGCGCCTCGGACGTGCCCCTGCTCGCGCGCCATTTTGTGAACCACTACAGCGCCAAACTCGGCATACGGATCGACACCATCCCCCCGCCCGTGATGGACATGCTGGCGCGCTATGACTGGCCGGGCAACATCCGCGAACTACAGAACATCATCGAGCGCGCGATCATCCTCTCGGACAACGCCACGCTCCGCCTCGACGATGCGCTCTGTGCCACACACGCGAAGACGCCCTCCGGAACAAGCCCCGCCACGCTCGAAGACGCCGAGCGCCGCCACATCCTCGGCGTCCTCGAAGAGACACGCTGGAAGGTGGGCGGCAGGGGCGGCGCGGCGGAAGCGCTCGACGTCAACCCCAGCACGCTCCGCTCCCGCATGCAGAAGCTCGGCATCCGTCGCCCTTCGCCCGGCTCCTGACCGGACCCGCTCCCACCCGAGTTCCCCTCTCCCGGCGCCCCTCCCGCCGGAACCGCCCGTCTCCCGGCGCACCTGCGCCTGTCGTTTCCGCCGCTCCCCGCCGTCCCCCCACGACATTTCGCACCCCTTCGACATTTCGCAAGGGGCCGGGGCTTCGCTTGAGCTGTCACGCGGCCTATCACATGGAGATAAATTATTATAAACAAACGATTTATTATACGCTCTGATTTGCCTGGCACGGGGTTTGGATAGATGATGCAACGGGATGAACGCTCATCTCTTCCATCACACACGAACCACACACAGGACGACTCCATGGCACTCCCTGATCCCGGCATGACCATCGACCCTTCCCGCGCGGCGCTCGTCATCACCGACCCGCAGAATGACTTCCTCAGCCCCGACGGCGTCACCTGGGCCCTCGTCGGCGAAAGCGTCGTCGAGAACAACACGGTGGAGAACATCGAGACACTCTTCAAGACCGCCAAGCACTTCGGCATCCCCGTCTTCATCTCGCCGCACTACTACTTCCCGCACGATCACGGGTGGCAGTTCGAGGGCGCGCTCGAAAAGATGATGCACGCCATCGGCATGTTCGACCGAAAAGATGCGCTGAACCTCGATGGGTTCACCGGCTCCGGCGCGGACTGGCTCGAACGCTACAAGCCGTACATCGAAGACGGGGCCACCATCGTGGCAAGCCCGCACAAGGTCTTCGGCCCGGAGACGAACGACCTGGTGCTCCAATTGCGCAAGCGCGGCATCGATCAGGTGATCCTCGGCGGCATGTCGGCGAACCTGTGCACGGAGTCGCATCTGCGAGAGCTCCTGGAGCAGGGCTTCGAAGTGGCGGTGGTCAAGGACGCGACGGCGGCGGCAAAAGCGCCCGAAGGGGACGGCTACGCCGCGGCCCTCGTCAACTTCCGCTTCCTCGCCAACACGGTATGGACTACGGATGAGGCGGTGCGAGCCATCTATCAGAGCTTTCCCGAAACCGTGACGGCGCAATAACGCCTCCGGACGTCGTCAGGCGTGCCGGGCCCACCCCGCCTCCTGCCGCCGGCGACCCGTCCGGTCCACCCCGAACTTCCCGGCCCACACGTCGCTCTTTCTCCTTCCTTCACACCGAACCCCCTCCTACCCATGAAACCGACCCGCACCCTCTTTTCCGGCCTCCTGTTCCTGATAAGCCTCGCCACCCTGATCGCCGTCGTGGTGATGGGCAGCCGCCCGGCGACCTCCCCCCCACCGTCCGAAGCCGACGCCCCCCCCTCCGTCGCCTACCGCTCGGTCGAGATCGAAGGTCTCGACATCTTTTACCGCGAAGCCGGCCCCGCGGACGCCCCCGTCGTCCTCCTCCTGCACGGCTTCCCGACCTCTTCGCACATGTTTCGCAACCTGATCCCCGCCCTCGCCGATCGCTACCACGTCATCGCGCCCGACTACCCCGGCTTCGGCAACAGCTCCATGCCGCCGGTCGATGCCTTCGATTACACGTTCGACCATCTGGCCCGGATCGTCGAGCGTTTCACCGACAAGCTGGGCCTCCAGTCGTACAGCCTGTATGTGATGGACTACGGCGCGCCGGTGGGCTTTCGGCTGGCCGCCAAATATCCGGAGCGCGTGGAGACCCTCATCGTGCAGAACGGCAACGCCTACGAGGAAGGCCTCCGAGAATTCTGGGAGCCGATCAAGGCCTACTGGAAGGACCGCACCCCCGAAAACGCGAACGAACTGCGCACGTTGCTCACGATAGAAGCCACACGCTGGCAATACACGAACGGCGCCCGCCATTCGGAAGCGATCAGCCCCGACAACTGGCACATCGACCAGCGCCTGCTCGACCGGCCCGGCAACCAGGAGATTCAGCTTGCCCTTTTTTACGACTACGGCAGCAACCCGCCCCTCTACCCGAAGTGGCAGGATTACTTCCGCAAGCATCAGCCACCGACGCTCCTCGTTTGGGGCAAAAACGACGTCATCTTCCCCGCCGAAGGCGCCTACCCCTACCGGCGCGACCTCCGCACGCTGTCGTTCCACCTGCTCGACACCGGCCATTTTGCGCTCGAAGAAGACGGGCGCGTCATCGCCGGGCTGATGCGGGCATTTCTGGCCAAACACACGGGCGGCACGCGCTGAGTCCTCCTTTCTTCCCCCTTACCCCTCATGGAGTCTCGCTATGCCCTCTTCCCTCGCCCCTCCGTTCACCCGTGAAACCGCCCTCGCCAAAGTCAAAGCCGCCGAAGATGCCTGGAACAGCCGGGACCCCGAGCGGATTGCGATGGCCTATACCGAAGACTCCGACTGGCGCAACCGGGACGAGTTTTTCAAAGGCAGGGAAGCCATCAAGGCTTTTCTGGAGCGCAAATGGGAAAAAGAGCGCCAATACAGGCTCATGAAAGAGTTATGGGCCTACACCGACGACCGCATCTCGGTCCGATTCGAATATGAATACCGGGACGAGGCGACGGGGCAATGGTATCGCGCCCACGGCAATGAGCACTGGGAATTCGACGAGCGCGGCTTGATGCGCCGCCGCGACATGAGCGCCAATGACGTTCCGATTCTCCCCTCCGAGCGCCGTTACCGGTAGCCCGCCTCCAAAGCCTTCCATGACATCCGGACCCTTCCATGCAACCTTCGAACCCCGTCACGACCGCTGTCACCGCCTCCTTGAGCGCATGGGATTGCATCGGCATCGGCCTCTCCGGGCTGTGCATGGCCCATTGCCTGATCGTGCCCCTCTTCCTGGTCGCCTTGCCCCTGTGGGCCGGGACGGGACTGCACGAGTGGCTCCATCCGGCCTTTGCGCTCACCCTCCTACCCCTGACGCTCGGCGTCCGGCGCACCCTCCGCGGGCAGACCAATGCAACGAGCATTCGGGGACTCCTCGGCGCGGGCGCCCTCGTCGTGGCGCTCGCGAGCGTCCTCGGACCGTGGGAAGGAAGCGGGATCGCCGAGACTGCCGGCACGATGCTCGGCAGCGGCATGCTCATCGCCGGGCACTGGCGCAACCGCTCTACCCGCGCGTGCGCGCATCAGGCGTAAGGCGTCCGGCGATCATGCGCCCGACACGAACACGGACGCATCTCAGAAGGCCCAATGATCCCGCATCGGAAGCGTACAAGCGTTCGGCATCATCGATACGGGTTGAAAAACGGCTTCGCCGCACGCGGCGTCATGGCCGCAAAGGACGTAGGCGGGGATGGCGAGGGCGGGCACGGCGAGGCGGAGGGACGCGCCCGGGATACCCTCCCGTGAAAACCGTCCCGGGACAAAGCAGCTTAGAAATTCCGAAACTCGGCGTCAGTTGGAGGACGGGGCGACGAACGGTCGGCGCATAACCGAGGTGCAGCCCGCCGTGAAGCACGCCGTTATCGGTAGGCGCCGTCCGGAGGATGCCGAACGCACGCACCCCGGCGGAATACACGAAACACGCTTGTGCCCGTTGGCGGACTCGAGCGAATCGGCGCGGATGAAGTGACGACGTATGCTCGAAAGCGGCGCGTACGATTGCGTGGCGGTAAGCCCCAGCGTGACGTCCGCCGTGTGGGCCGG
>NZ_JBWOPL010000089.1:0-23370 GCF_056451265.1 Rhodocaloribacter sp.
GGACAACCCCTCCGGCGCTCCGCGACACCCCCCCTGCGCACGGGTAGTAACTTTCATATACACAAACGGGCGACACTAGCCCTCCCCCCACCCCGGGGTACTTACCCCGACGGGGGGATGGGGGTCCCCCATGCTGCGCATGCACTGCTCCCCTTTGACCATGCACGCTTGCCGCTTAAGCAACAGCCGTCCTATCCCTCCGTCGCTCCGCGACACCTCCCCTTCACAAGGGGAGGACTTTTGTGTGTCGCACAACCCCTTCCCCCTCACAGGGGGAAGTACCCCGAAGGGAGGATGGGGGTCCCCCATGCTGCGCATGCACTGCTCCCCTTTGACCGTGCATGCTTGCCGCTTAAGCAACAGCCGTCCTATCCCTCCGTCGCTCCGCGACACCTCCCCTTCGCATGGGGAGGACTTTTGTGTGTCGCACAACCCCTTCCCCCTCACAGGGGGAAGTACCCCGAAGGGGGGATGGGGGTATCCGTCCGCCTTGGTCTACTCCAGCGGCGAAGCGTGAGTTCGCCACATCCATAGCGTCTCTGCCAGAGGGATCGGGAGCTGGATCCCCCCTACGAACTACGATTCACCACACCGTCACGACGGGGAGGTCGCGCATGGTGACGAGTCCCGGAGCGGCGGCGTGCACCCGGCGCACGGCGTTCACCGCGATGGCCACCGTGGCGAGGTCGCCGTTCGTGCCGTGGAGCTTCACCTCGAGGTCGGGCGTGCCGGTGAGGCGGATGGTGTCGCCGTCGTCGCCCATGTCGAGCGCGGCGATGAACGTGAGCACGGCGAACTCGCCGTCGGGCGCATAGCCGCGCGCCACCTGTTTGAGCCCCTTCACCTGCCCCGGCGCCACACGAAAATGCTCGGTCTCGGTCAGCGTCTCCGCCACCACCGGTTCGACGCCGTCCTCATACCGCACGAGCTGCTTCCCGAGCGTGTCGAAGAGCATGCCCATCGACTGCGGCAGCCCGACGTGTCCCATGCGTCCCTCGGCCATCTTCTGCTCGAACGCTTCCACCGTCATGCCCGATCCGATCTTCTTCTGAAACGGTCCGCGCCGCGTCGAGGCATTGATCACGCGGGTGACGGCGACGTGCGCGACCTTCTGACAGATGCCCGAGAGCGCGAGCGGGAGCGTGTCCATCAGGAAGCCGGGGTTGACGCCGGTGCCGAGGACGGTCTTTCCCGCCCGGCGAGCGGCGGCGTCGATCTCCTCGGCGTCGACGCGGTCGTCGAGCCACGGGAACGAAAGCTCCTCCGAGGTAGAGACGACGTCGAGCCCGGCGTCGAGGAGATCGAGGATCTGTGGCTTGAAGAGGTCGAAATACGAGTTCGTGGTGTGAAGCGCCACGTCGGCGTCGGTGCGGGCGAGCGCGTCGGCGAGGGTCTTCGCCGTGGGGATGCCGAGCGGCGCGTCGAGGCCGATGACCTCGCCCACGTCCCGGCCCACCTTGTCCGGATCGATGTCCACGCCGCCGACGAGTTCGAGGCCGTCGCGGGCGGCGGCGAGGCGCGCCACGGCGCTGCCGATGGGGCCGAGGCCGTACTGAAGGACGCGAATGGGTTTCGTCATGTCGATGAATTACCTCCGTCGGGGGTTCGATAGGGTTGTCAGAAATCGGATTCACAAAAAGGGTTTGATCCGTCGGGCGACGCGGCGACAGGCTTCGCCGAGGAAGGCGACGTCGGCGTCCGTATGCGCCGCCGTGGTCGCGCCGAGCCCGTGCACGGTATGAACGTTTTCGAGGAGCATGGCCAGGCGGAACACACGCTCGCTCAACTCGTGGTCGCACACACTGGGGTCGAGCACTTCGTCCGGCGTGTCGAGCGCGCGGCCCGTTTCATACGGAAAAAGGAGCATGTGCAGGGAGTTGTTCGGCAGATCGGCGTTCCGGTCCCCGGCGAAACGGACGGGGATGCCCTCCCCGGCGAACGCCTCGGTCACGGTCCGGCGCGTGCGTGCGGAGAGGCGTTCGAGCCTCGGGTAGATCTCGTCTTCATGGGCGACGAGGTGGGCGAGCATCGTCTTCGCGGCGAGCATGGCGGCGGGGTGCCCCGCATACGTGCCGCCTTCGAACTTCACCGTCCCGCCGCGTCGGCACTGCGCGAGCACGTCGGCGCGCCCCGCGACGGCGGCCACCGGCATCCCGCCGCCGATGGCTTTGCCGAAGGTCGTCAGGTCGGGCGAGACCCCGTACGTCGCGCCCACGTTCCCTGCGCGGAAGCGGAAGCCGGTGATGACCTCGTCGAGGATGAGGAGCGCGCCGTACTTCCGGGTGAGCGCGCGCGCCGCCTGCACGTACGCGCGGGTGGCGGGCATCATCCCTCCCGCCCCGATGACCGGCTCGAGGATGAAGGCGGCCAGGCGGTCGCCGTACCTTCGGAAGGTGTCCTGGAGATGATCGGGGTCGTTGAACCGGGTGAGGACGACGTGATCGACGACCGTGGGCGGCAATCCCCGGCTGTCCGCGTGCTCGAAGCCGTTTTTGAAGGCGACGCCTTTGAGTCCCCACGGCTGGCCGCCGTGCCATCCGCCGCCGACCTTGAGGACGTAGTCGCGCCCGGTGAAGGCGCGGGCGAGCAGGACGGCGTTCATCGTCGCCAGCGCGCCGCTCGTGGTGAAGCGCACGCGCTCGGCGCCCGTCCGGCGGCACAGGATCTCGGCGGCCTCCACCTGCGCGCGCTCCACGAAGCCGGACTGCAGGCCGAAGCCGTCGGCGAACGCCTGCGCCAATGCCTCTGTGACCACCGGAGGGTTGTGTCCGAGCACGTTGGCATAGTGGCCCTGCCAGAAGTCGAGGATGCGGTTGCCGTCTTCGTCCTCGACCCAGGCCCCGCGCGCCCGCACGATGCGCGGCGGAAACGGCTCGACCCACCGGAGCGCATTGCTCACCCCGTCGACGAGCACCCGGACGGCGCGCTCCTGCACCGCCGCCGAAGCCGGAGCGCGTCGGCCATAGGCGGCCGCCATCTCGGCCATGAGCGGCGCAAAATCTCGTTGCTTCACGCAAAGCCCTCCTTGATAATCCACGCGTGGAGGCAGGCTAGGAAATAGCGGGTACTTCTTCTATTAATTCCCGCCTAATTTGTGCGGAGCGCCTCGGGAAGCCCCTGCATTTGCCCTCGCTCCCCTTGATCGCGTGCAGGGACCGTGGTGTGGGTTGCGGAGGGCCCGAGGGCCGGCCCGGAGGAGAAGGGAAACTCAGCTTTCGAAGTCCGCCATCCGCCGGAGCAGCGCGAAGAAGCCATAGCGTACTTTGGTCTTCAGCGTATTCTGCAACAGCATGTGCAGGCGAAAGCGCTCTTTCAGAGGCGTGATGCCCAGATCGATCTGGCGCGGCAGCCGGTCCGCAAAGAAGTCCGTGAGGCGCCCCACGTACCGATCCGCCCGGACGGCCTCCATCCATTCCGGCGGCAGGGGAGCATCGAGGAACTGGTGCGCCAGACTCAGCCCGAGCAGGAGGATGCGCTCGCCGTGCGTGGCGCGGGCGCGGGCCATGACCTCGTCCCAGTCGAGCGCCGGGTTCGCGCCGACGAACTCCGCCACGTCACAGATGTACTTGAGCGTCTCCCAGCGGTTCTTTTCTCCGTGGTAACAGAGCATCTGAAGGAGATCGGGCGCATCGAGGCTCGGCACGGCCTCCCCATCGACGGTGACGATCTGCGCGCGCCGCCAGAGCGTGTCGAAATCCGGCGCGTAGTAGTACAGCAGAGGCATGATGCCGATGTGCACGTCGAGGTTGAAGGTGCCGCCGCCGCGTTGCAGCGGAAGCTGCCGTCCCTGCCAGAGATAGAGCTTTTTGCTGAGGCCCTTGCGGCGGGCCACCTGCGCGAACGGCTCATACCCCTCCTCCGAGAGCATCGCCAGCAGCCGATCCAGGTCCCGGCTCCGGATCAGGATGTCGAGGTCGATGAAGGGCCGGAGGCCGAGGTCGCCATAAGCCCACTGAGCCACCACCGGGCCTTTGAGGGCGAGGGCATCGAGCTCGTTTGCCTTGAAAAGGCGCATCAGCCGACCCAGCTCTTTCGTGAGAAACCGGTTGAGCGCCGAGGTGGCATGGGCCTGCCGCTCGAGCCGGAGCCGCACGTCCCCGGGGATCGCCTCAGGCTGAACATTCTTTAGACTACGATGCAATAAGGGGCGAACCCCATGATAATTGGCCAGCCGAAGGAGATACTCCCAGTCCAGTTCCCCGGCCAGTAATTGCCCAATATGTTCCTGATCCGACGGCCTCAGTCGCGTGCGAGCGCAACGGACCACCAGCTCGAATTCCGGGCTGCTATTTTCCTGGACCTGTGGAGCCATGTTTCTCCAGACGCCTATCGAGCGTTACGCCCGATGCTTCCGGAGGTGGGGCATCCGGAAGCGCGCTTTTTTAAGATGAACCGGGCGAAGATACAGAATAACCAGGGGAGACACCTGTCATTTTTCCGGGTACTTTTCGGTCACGCCGGCATTTTCGAGGCTGCGTGCCGGGGCCATTGACGCCTGCGGTCGTTGCTCAACCGCGGCTCCGTGCGCCTATTTTACGCAACCTCGCGCGCCCGACAATATAGCTCAAAATCGAGCCGTTCGGGGTCATAAGCCACGTCCTTAAGGAGAATCTTTTCATCTTTTTTCACGTCGCGCCGGAGTTGCACGTCTTCGGCGAGGCATATGGGGAGCCCCGCCGCCTCTTCGTTGTCGGACCGGTTTTCCAGCAACCCATAGCAGGCGTATCCGCCGATGCCGTCGAGGCGTTCGCCGCGCCGGAGGTCCCGCTTGGCATAGGCGTAGACGTCGGCTCGGAGACCGTACCTCGGCTGCAGCAGCGAGCGACCGTCGAGATGAGCGGCAGCGACGGCGTCCATCGCCTCGACGTGGCACAGGTGATAAGGTCGGTAGAAGACGTAATACGGGCCGGGACCCATCTTGTAATACGCCATCATCTGTTGCTGGTACGGATGATCGCAATAGCCGATGGCGAACACGCCGCCGTTGGGCTCCGCGCCGAGCACATAATCCACGACGGCGCCGTGCTCGCTTCGGATCGCCTCGAGGTCGAAAAGGTCGAGCGCCTCCAGCACGTGCCCCGCACGGGGACCGTACATACCCGGCACGGCGGTTTTCAGGCCGAGCGCGTTGGCGAGCAGCGCCATTTCGATGCCGAGCTTCGTGCCGTCCGTGTAGGCCGTGCACATCTTATAGTCGAGGTTGCGCTTGTCCGCCTCCGGGACGATCATCGTGGGGTCGGCGTATCGGTCGAGGTACCCCTTGATGTTGCCCGCCATCACGAGGTCGAAGCCCCACAACGTGAGGTCGTCGATCAGCCGTTTGATGACGCCGTGCTGATCGCCGTCGCAGCTGGCGTAGGTCACATCGTTGGCGACGGCGCGTTGCATGAAATAGGGGCCGAAGGCGAGGTCGGCCTCGGCGTTCATCATGATGAGGTGTTTGCCGTGTTCGAGCGCCGTCGCGCAGAACCGTCCGGCGGCCAGAATGGCGTTCGAGGCATCGATGAAGACGTCCACGAGGTCGGCGCGGGCGGGTAGTTCGGCGTCTTCGCAGACGGCCACCACACCGTCGCGCACGGCCTCGTGCACCCCCGCCACGTCCTCGACGATGCGATAGGGCAACCCCAGTTCCCGGGCGCATGCCACGGCGCGTTCGATCTTGAGGTCGGCGAGCGCCACGCACCGGAAGGCGGGCGTCACGTGGCACTGATAGAACAGCCCCCGTCCCATGGCCCCCGCGCCGATGACGGCCACGCGGATTTCCTCGTCGAGCCCGAGGAGCCGCTCCCGCATGCCGAAGGGTTGCCGCCCCGAGCCGCGCATCGCTGGTCCACGCATGCCCTCGACGGGACGCGACGCCCGATCCAGTGAGTTTGTCGTATGGTTCATGAGTTCTTTCCGGAAATGATCCCGTCACCGCCAGTAGTCCGACAAAAAGCGGTTGCCGTACCAGACGCCGAGCGGGCGAAGCACGGGAAACAGCACCTCGGCCGGTGCACGCACCTCTCCGCGCGCCATGCCTCTAATCAACGCGCCATAGTTTCGACGGTTCAGCGCATCGCGCAGGGTGCGGCGGGCGCTGACCCGAAAGCCGAGGCGGCGGAGCGCCATCCCCTCGTTCGCGCATCGTTTGAAGAGCGAGCGCGTGCGGTATTCATGACCGTGCCGCACCACGGCGTCCCGGCGCAGTTCCACCCGTTTCTCCGCCTCGAAGACGCGTTTCTGAAAGAGCTTGTCCGAGCACATCGGGATGGGGCCGAAGCCGGTCTCCTCCCATACGCTCCGGCGCACCGCGAGGTTGACCGTCGAGAGGCCGGGGACGTCGGACCAGCCGTACCGCTCGAAGAAAGGCCGCCACTCACTCGTCGCATAGAACCGCCCGATGCGTTCCCAGAAGAAGGGCTTGTCGGAGAGGGTCTCCCAGCCCTGCACCACGTCGGCGCGCCCGGCGCGAAGCGGCTCGGTGATCGCCTCCAGCCACCCCGTCCCCACCGGACACGCGTCCTGCGACAACGTGGCGATGATCTCGCCCCGGCAATGCGAAAAAAGGACATCCCGGCTCTCGCCGAAGGAGAAATCCTCGGGCGGAATCTCATGAATGACCGCGCCCGCCTCCCTGGCCGCCTCCAGCGTGTCGTCGGTCGAGCCGCTGTCGAGAAGGACGATCTCGGTCGCCCACGACTCCGGCACGGTCTGCCGTCGGAGCGCTTCGAGCACCTCACGGAAGGCGTCGCCTCCGTTTTTGGTAAGGATCGCGATGGAGATGAGTCGGGGCATTGATCGGTTGGTTGCTACCGCGAACGAACGCGCAAGGGACGCCTGTTATAAAGGGATGAGTCGGACGGATGGATCGCGTTCGATCCACTCGTCCGGCAGGGTAACCTGGAACTCAAAGTTTGAGATACCGCCGGTCTTCGGGCGCGACGTATGCTTCGAGGAACGCCCGGTGCCGCTCGCGCACCCCGTCGCGCCATCGCTTCCATTCGCGCGCGTCGACCTCCCCTTGAAGGGCATCGGGCCCGAACCAGGGGCGCATGGCCGCCACGAGCGCGCGCCCGGCGTAGTGGTTTTTATAGACCGACCGGCGCATTCGTCGCGCAATGCCGACCACGATCCGGCGCGTCTTCGCATATTTCTCCACGTTTCGAGCCGTCCGGTTCACGGCGCGGATGGTTCGGAGCACGTCGTCTGCGTGCGAGACGTTGACCGGCGCTCCGACGAACGGGGCCAACGGTTCGAAGCGCGCCCCGATTCCCTTCGCGAAATCCGCCTCCACACCCGACGCGCGCCTCGCCCGGTCGTACAGGCGCACCCGCACCGCATCGACGCCCGCGCACGCTTCCCACCGTTGCACGAGCGAGAGGTAATCACACCGCTCCGCAAAATCGTGGAGGTGCTCCCTCAACGACCGATGTCCGTTCGACATCAGATGCTGTTTGTAGGCCGAGAGCGCGAAATCGACGGGGTTCCGGACGTAGACGACAACCTCGACATGGAAGCCCGCGAGCTTATCGGCGACCTCCGCAATCTGATCGGCGTCACAGAGCGAAAAGTCTTCACAACTGAGCACGGCCCGGTCCCCCGTCCAGTCGGCGATCTCCTCTTTCACGTTCCGCCATACGTCCGCCTCCGGGGCCTCTTTCGTCTTCAGAACGTCCCACGCAAGCGCGTGATGCGCAAACCAGAGCCGCTCCGAGCGCCCGGCCAGCGGATAGAGCACCCCCTGATCCCGCAAGGCGGCCCCGGCTCTGGCGAGGAAAAACTGCAGGCTCGTCGAGCCCGTTTTGTGGGTTCCGATATGGAGAAAGACGGTTTTCAATGAGGGCGCCCCGTGTTGGTCTGCTCCGTCGGATGCCGATACCTGTCGGCCCAGAAGGCCAGCCCGGCGAGGGTCTTCAGCCCGGCCCCTCCGAGCGCGTCCGGCGTCTCCGCCCGCACCTCCGGGGGCGGGAGCATCCGCCGCATCTCGTCTTCGGAGAGCAGGTCCGCGAGCGCCGGGAGCATCGCCTGCGCCTCGCGCCGGATGGCGAGCCAGCCGGGGTTCCGGTTCACGTTCCACATCCGATGATTGACGCGCCGCTCGATGCCGAAGTGTTCGGCGAGACTTTTCCGGACGCGACGCCCGAGCGCTTCTTTCACGCGCCACACCCACCGCATCGCCTGCGAACGATACCGGATCGGCCATACGTCGAGCTGCCCCCGGTCGAGCGGCAGTTCGGCCAGACGCGGGAAGCGTTCCGCCACGAGATGCCGCTGAAGCCGACGCCGCCGCATCGCCGCGAGGGGCGTGGCAACGGCGACGTCGAGCACGGCGGGAAGACAGTAGGGCAGCGAAGGCCAGGAGAAACGCGAGAGCATCACGACGAGTCCGCCGATCATCAGGCGATCCCGGTGCAACAGGTCGAACCACCACCCGCGCCGGTCCGGACCGTCGCCGCGACGCAGGTATTCTTCGAAAAACTCGGAGACGCACGCATCGACGAGCGCCCCGGCCTCGCCGCCGGGCATCAGCTTCGCGAGGGCGGCTTCGGGGAGACCGTACCCTTTGTTTACCCGATCGAGCATGAGCGCGAAGGCGACTTCGGGGTCGTCGGCCCGGATGCCGCGTCCGATGTGGTTGCCGCCCATGATGATGTCGCCGAGGTGCCCGGTGGCGACGAGCCCGCCCGCCCGCCGGGCGTATGCGCCGATGGCCCACGGCGCGAAGTCGGTGACGGTGTTCGTCAGATGTGCGCCGTCGATGTGTGCCCGCGCCCACGCCGGGTACCGGCTCGTATCGACGTCGATGACGCGATGGGGGAAGCCGCATGCACGCGCCACCTTCGCCGCCGCGCGCGCTTCGAGGTCGGACGGCCGCCCGTACGTCCACGCCTCGGCGACCGCCCCCGGACGCTCCGCGAGATATCCCGCCACCAGCCGGGAGTCGAGGCCGCCGCTGAGTTGGAAGTTGACCGGGGTGTCCAGGGTGGACGCCCACGCCCGGAGCGGCGCTTCGAAGGCCTCGGCGTGCGCCTCGACGGAAGCCACCGGCCCCTCGCCGCCGGGCTTCCACACCTCCCGCGTGCGCGGCGGAGCGCCCTCTTCCCACACGACCTCGTGCCCCGACGCCGGCCGCCGCACATCCTCCCACAGCGTGCGCCCGCCGCTCGGGAAGCCGAACGCGAGGATGCCCGCCAGCGCCACCCGGTCCACCGCGCGGCCGCACGCGGGATGCGCGACGAGGAGCGACGGCGTGCTCGCCGCCAGCCACACGTCGCCGCGCCGGAGCACATAGACGGGAAAGAGGCCGAGCCGGTCCGAGGCGAGCCGGACCTGCCCTTCGTCCATCCATACGCAGAAGCCGAAGTCGGTCGCGTCGAGCCAGTCGCGCGTCGCCGTCTCGGGCGCGACAGTCGCCGGACGAAACGCCGCCTCGTCGTACGCACCGACGGCGATCACCCTCGCGCCGGACGGCCCTTCGGCGACCTCGAACGGCGTCTGTTTCTGACGCCAGACCACGAGCGTCCCGTCGCCTGCGCGCACCTCCTCCCGAAGCGGATACGCATACGGCCCACGCGCGATCTCCGCCTCGGCGGCGGCGAGATGACGCGCCCGGCGTTCGAGATCGGGGTCGGCGATGAGAAGAAAATCAGCCATAGACGGGGGATCGGCTTCGGGATCGAAGGCTCAAGCTTGAAGGATGCGAGGAACGCCTGACGTCGCGTCCGGCGGCGTGTCGAGAACGTGTTCTTTCCACAGGAAAAAGCTCAGCATGGTCCATACGAGCCACTGATGCGCCCGTTCGCCCCGCACGTGCTCGCCCACGGCTCGCGTGATGGTCTCCGTGCGAAAGAGGCCCGCGTCTTCGATGCGGCCCGGCGTGAGGGTGTCCACGACGAGGTCGCGGAGAGGCGGGAGCCGGAGCCATTGCCAGAGGGGCGCGGCCTGCCCCAGTTTCGGGAAAAACGCGATCTCCCGGGGCATGACCGTGGCGGCCATCTCGCGTAAAATCGTCTTCGAGGCATCATCGCGGCGGAGACGAGCGAGGAACTGCGTGAGTTCGAGATCGAGGAAGGGGAAACGGAAACGGAGGTCATGGGCGCGGCCCCACCGATGGTTCCACCACAGGTTGTGCTCGGCCTGAAGCAGACGGCTCGTGAGGAGGGCGTGGCGGTCGAAACGGTTCGACGTTCCAGACGCCGCGAGCATACGCTTCATGAGGCCGAGACGAGCGTCGCGTCCTTCGCGGAAAAGCTTCGGGTCTCGGTAGAGGCGGAGCCGCTCCTCGTCCCCGACGATGGTGTTCACGCTTTTCCGAGCATAGAGTTCGGCCGCGCTTTCGGCGGCGAGGCGCGCCACGGTGTGGAGGCGGTCGAACGGCCCCCGCCCGGAAAACGGCTTCGTGGCGCGGGCCATCGCCTGCCACGGGAGGCCGGGCCACCCGCCGAGCCGGAGCCCGAGCGTTTCCGTCCGCGCGAGTTCCCAATGTCCCGGGAAGCCCGGCAGCGCGCCGGTGAGCACCGTCCCGATCCCCGCCGCACGCACGGCGTCGAGGCGGGCCGTGTGGATCCCGTACGTGAACGGCTCCTCGTGCCGGGCAAGGAGCGCGGGGAGATGCTCGGCCACCCACGCCGGCCCCATCGGGATCTTCTCATGCGGCACGCCGAGGTGCTTCGTCAGCTTCCGTGCCCGCTCGTACTCGTTCCATTTCCCCTCGTACGCCTCGTATTCGAATGTGAACGCCGTCACGGGCACGTCGAGCCACCGGCGAAGTCCCGCGACGACGAGTGAGGAATCCACGCCTCCGGAGAGGAGCACGCCGAACGGCCCGCCCGTTTCGGTGGTGCGCCGCAAGCCCTCCTCGACGCGCGTCCGAAGCTCCGCGACGGTTTGCGCCTTCGATCCCCTGTGCTTCGGCTCGAACGACGGAAGCCAGTATGGCTCCAGGGTTGAACGCTCGTTTCCCCGGATGAGCACATGCGCGGGCGGTATTTTCCGGATCGCCTCGATGAAGGTCCACGGCGCGGGCACGTAGCCCATCGCCAGATACGCGTCAAGGGCGATCGGGTCGAGCGTGCGGTCGATGCCGAGGGCGAGGAGCGTCTGTAGTTCGGAAGCCCAGAGGAGCGCGCCGTCGTGCTCGGCGAAGAAGACCGGCGGCACGCCGCCCCGGTCGCGCGCGAGCGCCAGCCGTCCACGCCCGGCGTCCCACAGCGTGAGCGACGCCTGCCCGACGATGCGACCCAGTCCCGCCGTCCCCTCCTTTTGCCACAGCGCGAGCGCCACGTCCCCGACGTTCCCCTCCATCCGACCCGTCCGCGCCCGGAGGTCGGCCAGGTTATACACCTCCCCGTCGACGCACGCGAAGGAGCCGTCCGCCGCCGTGGCGACGTGGAGATCCGCCGCGCCCTTTCGCGCCGCCACCGCCACGAAAGGCTCCTCGGAAGGAAAGGCCGCGACCGTGAACGCGGGATGCCCCTCGGCCCAGGCACGGAAGCGCCCGACCCACACCTCGCGGCCCGGCGCATAGACGCCCGCCACCCTCGGAAGCGGCGGACGAACGCCGGCATCAAAAGTCTGCACAGGTTCTCTTTCGTGTCGCGTCATGGCTCCTCCGTGCGCAAGGTGAGCGCCGCCACGAACGGGCGATGATCCGAGACGAACGCCCCGCCCGTCTCCGCCGCGACGACCTTCCAGTGCGGGCTCGCCAGAATATAGTCGATGCGGGTGAGCGGAAGGCGAGCCGGATAGGTGCCGAGGGTGCGCCACCCGGCGCTTCGCCAGGCGTCGCGCAGACCTTCGGAGAGATGGCGATACACCCAGTCGTGGGGCGTCGCGTTCAGATCGCCGAGGAGGAGGAAGGGATGCGTCTCGGCGTCGATGAGCCTCCGGAGCGCCCGCGCTTCCCGCGCCCGCGTGTGGACGTCGTCCCGGAGCGCCTCGTACACCCGCTTCATCCATCCGGGGATGCCGCCCCGACGGTCGGACGCCTCGCCCCGGCTCAGGTACGAATGAAGGTGCACGTTGTACACAACCACCTCCCGCCCCTGCCACGTAAACTTCGCCCACCCTGCGTTCGTCAACTCCGTCCCGTCTCCCTCGCGGAGGCCGAACTCCCCGACGATACCACCCGGAATGCGCGTGAGGATCGGGCGGCTTAGCACGATCTTGCTCCCCTGCGCAGGCTGTGGAACGTCAAACAGTTCCGTCTCGATGAAGGGAAACACCCCGATGGAGATGTTCGTCCCGCCGACGAAGTGGACCGTGGCTTCCTGTAAGCCGACGACGTGCGGGCGCACCTCCCTCAGCCACTCGGTCATCGGTTGGTGCTTCTCGGCGTAAAGCCACCCGGCATTGAACGTCATCACCACGAGCGTGTCGGACGTGGCCGCGCCGCCCCGGACGTCCTCGTGCGGGCGGACGAGACGCGGCGCATCCGGTGCGAAGCGCCACCCGATGAGGACGAGGAGCGCGGCGTGCAAAAGCTTCGTCTTCCATGCGCCGCGGCGCATGACGGGGACGGTCGCCGCCGCGAGGACAAGCGCAAAAAACGGCGTGAAGGGAGCGAGGAGTTGAAGCCCCCACAGTGTTTCGGGAGGCACGAACCGGGCGAGCCAGGCGCTCACGAAAGCCGCACCGAGCAAGGCATACCCGAGGCGTCCGGGCCATCGCCTCCCGCGCACCGTGCGCGCCGGGGCTTTTCGTCGGATCGTCGCCATGCCTCAGTCCTCCGGGGCGGAAACGGGCCGACTCGGCTCGGTGCGCGCGCCCGCATTCTGTGCCGCCGCATCCGGAAGGACTCCCCGGCGCTTGACCAGTCCCCGGCGCTCATAGTTGCGCGGGCGCTTCCGCTCGACGAGGTATTGCCGCATCTGCCACCACAGGTTGACGAGCGCGAACTCTTCCGGCGCGATCCCCTCGTTCCGACGCCGCGCCTCCGGATGACGCAGCCGCCAGAGCCCCAGGTGCATCCACCGCTTGACGAGCACCGCGTACGGATGCCGCCACAGCTCCCACCGGCGCTTGCGATGGGTGAACTGCGCCGCCGTCCAGTGATGCCAGTGATACCGGAGATACGCCATCGACCGTCCCCTTCGCCGGGCCGCCGACAGAAACGCCCGGCGCGTCAGGCGTGAAGCGTCGGCATGATGCGCCACGGGCGCGTTGTTCACACGGGCGAAGCGGAAGCCTGCCTCCTTCAGTTGTGAGGTGAAAAGCACGTCCTCGATGGCCCCACACCGCGAGCCGGGACCGAGTTCGGGGTCGAAGGCCGGCACGCGCTCGAGCACGCGGCGATGAAACGCCATGCTGATGGTGATCGGGCCGGGCCGCTCCTCGGGCGAGCGGTCTTCCGAACTCGAGAGCGCGGCGCGGTGGAAGGCCGTCATCCACGGGCGCTGAAGGTCCTCCGCGAGCACGGAAGCGCCGCCCACCACATCGGCCGTTCCCGCGAGGATCGGCGCGCACAGGGCTTCGAGCCAGTTTGCCGGGAGCCGCACGTCGTCATCGGTGAAGAGCAGGACTTCGCCGTGCGCGGCCCGGAGCGCCGTCGTGCGCGCGAAGCCCACCCCGGCTCTCGGCTCCTCGACGAGGCGCACCGGCATGTTCGGCAGGCTCCTTCCGCGCACCCATGCCGCCGTCCCGTCCGAAGAGCCGTTGTCCACCACGACGAGCTCCGCCTTCAGGCCCGGCGGCACATCGAGCGCGCCCACCGAGGCGAGCGTCTCCCGGAGGTCCGGCAGCCGGTCGCGCGTGCAGATGAGAATGGAGGCGAGCGTGGACATAAAAGGACCTTCGGTTAATCGCGGACTTGCGCCTTCGCGGCGACGCCGTTCCTGCCGGCGGCGGACGGTCTCGGCTTCGGCAAATCCCCATGCCGTTTGATCAATCCGTACCGGTCATAGTTGGGCGGACGCCCCCGGAAGCGGACGTACTCCCGAATCTGATGATACTGATTGACGAGGGCGAACTCCCGGTACGCGATCCCTTCCCGTCGTCGGAGCTCCCGGGGATGCGTCAGCCGCCATCGCCAGAGGTTGAGCCACCGCTTCGCGAGCACCACGAAGGGATGTCGCCAGAACTGCAGGGGGCTGCGGCGGCGCGTCCACCGCGTTTCGTCGTCGTGCTTCCAGTGATAGCCGAGGTAGGCGAGGCCCCGCCCCCGGCACCGGGCCGCGTGAAGGTAAGCCGCCCGCGAGAGCCGGTCCGGCTCGGGCGCGTGCGTGACGGGCGCGTCGAGGACGCTGGCGATGCGGAAGCCCGCCTGCCGGAGCTGATAGGAGAACAGGGTGTCGTCGAAGAAGCCGTAGCGGGCGCCCGGCCCGAGTTCGGGATCGAAGGCCGGCACACGGTCGAGCACGCGCCGATGGAAGGCCATGCTTAGCCCCACCATATCGCTCCGCCCGCCCTCGTCGATGCCCTCGGTGACGGCGAGCACGGCGCGGTGGAAGACCTGCATCCACGGACGCGCGAGCGAGGGATCGAGCGCCGACTTGCCCCGCACGGCGTCGGCCTCTCCGGCGAGGATCGGCGCGCACAGGGCTTCGAGCCAGTTCGCCGGGAGCCGCACGTCGTCGTCGGTGAAGAGGATGATCTCGCCGCGCGCCGCCGCGAGCCCGGCATTGCGCGCCCGCGCCTGCCCGGGACGGGGTTCCTCCACGAGGCGCACCTCCAGGTTCGGCAGGGTCGCCCGCTCGGCCCACGCCGCCGTCCCGTCCGAAGAGCCGTTGTCCACGATGAGCACCTCGGCCCGCATCGACGGCGGGACGACGAGCGCCGCCATCGTCCGCATCGTCTCCACGAGATGAGGCAGGTGGTCGCGCGTGCAGATGATGATGGAAACGGGCGTGCTCACGGCGTCGTCAGTGGGTTTTCGAGGCGACGAGGCGGCGGATGCGCCCGGCAAGCGTCTCGGCCATCAGCCGCCCACCCTCCGCATTGAAATGCCCTTCGTCGAGAAAATGCTCCGGCGTCCACGGCCGACGCGTCACCTCTTCCACGACGGCGCACGGCGCGTCCTCGCATAGCCCCGTCATCAGGCCGTTGAAGCGACGCATGAGCCCCGGCGCCGCCTCGTCGATGATGCGCGGCGTCCCCGGATGCGTGCGTCGACTCCCGACGAAAGCGGCTTCGTTGAGCACCTGTGGGACGAAGAACGCATAGGCGCCCTGCATCCGAACGAGTTCGCGAAGCGTGGTCAGATTGCGATGGTAGATGCGGTCCACGTAGGCGTCCGCACCCGCATACGCCCCTTCCGGAGCAGCCGCGACGTCTTCCTCCTCCGAACGCCCCATCCCCAGCCTGTGCGCCACGAATTGAAACAGGCGCACCGCGCCGGAACGTTCCTTCAGTTCCTCGACGAACGTCGGGCGGTTCATCGCTGAGATTTCAAGGTTGTCGTACTGTTCGAACCCGTGCTCCCGATATTCCGGCGTGGGGTCGAAGCGGTGATAGTTCCCGATGTCTTCCCACCCGGTATAAAAGACGACTATGTCCGGCTCGATCTCCGGCAGGATGAGTGCGGACCGGATGACGTGTTCGGCGGTGGAATAGCCGGGGACGCCGAAGTTATAGACGACGTATCCGTCGCCGAGCAGGGTCTGGAGTTGCGCCGGCCAGGTCTGCTCATCGGGCAGGTACGCGCCGAAGGTCGTCGAGCCGCCGAGCACGGCCACGCGGATCTTGTCCGCCGTCGCCGGAGGCGCGCCCGTCCACCGGCCGCCCTCTGCGGTGATGGACAGCTTCTTGCCCCACAGCGGCGCCCGAACGCCGGCAGCGGGCACGCCCACCAGGTACGGGTGATGCCGAAAGACGAAACTCTTCACCGAAACGGGTTTATCCCGGAACAGCCACCGCCCTTCCTTGAGGCGAAAGAGCGCCTGCCCTCCCCCCTCGGTGACGGCCATGAGCAAGAAAAACGCGCCGAGGACGGCAAGCCCTCCGGTGATGCGACGGCGATGAGGCCTTCCGTCTCTGTTCTTCATGGAAAAGGATGTTGGTTTGCGAAAGACCGACCCCTCCGCTCACGAAGCCGAGGTCTGTGCCCGCTCGGCCTGAATCTGTTTCTGCCACGACGAAGCGTAGAGTCCCTGCCGGGCCAGCAGCTCTTCGTGCGTTCCGGATTCAACGACCTGCCCGCCATCCATCACATAAATGATGTCGGCCCGCATGGCGGTGGTGAAGCGGTGCGTCACGATCAGGGCCGTGCGTCCCGCCACGAGGTCGCGAAAGCGGTCGAGCCATTGCATTTCGGCCCAGGAATCCATAAAGCTGGTGGGTTCGTCGAGGAGGACGACGGGCGCCTCGCGGTAGAAGGCGCGGGCGAGCGCGATGCGTTGCCACTCGCCGCCGCTGAGGTCCACACCGCCCTCGAACTCTTTGCCGAGCATCGTGTCCAGCCCCTTCGGCAACTGCCTGATTACGGACTGTGCGCCCGCAGCGTCAATGGCGCGCTCGAGGCGCTCCCGCGTCACCGGGACCTCAACGTTGCCATAGGCGATGGATTCACGCACCGTTCCCGCGTAGTTGACCGGATACTGAAAGAGCACCGTGACGCGCCGCCAGAGGTCCTGCGGATCGACGTCCCGGATGTCCACGTCATCCCAGCGCACGGCGCCCGCTTCGGGGTCATAGAAGCGGCACAGCATCTTGATGAGGGTGCTCTTGCCCGCCCCGTTCTTGCCCACGATGGCCACCGTCTTGCCCGCCGGGATGAACAGGCGGAAGCCGTCGAGGGCGACGTGGTCGCTTCCGGGATAGCGGAAGGTGACGTTCTCGACGGTGATGCCGCGCCGCAGGGTCTCCGGCACCGGACGCGGGTGCTCGGGGGTCTTCACGCGCGGCTCCAGTTCGAGGAACGTGAAGAGGTGTTCGAGAAAGAGCGCGTCGGCATAGAGCGTGCCCACGCTGCTCAGCAGGGTGCGCATCAGCCCCTGTCCCTGATTGAAGGCCTGGTAGAAGAGCGCGACATCACCGAGGGTGGCCAGTCCGCGCACGGCCCGCATGACCATCCAGACCATGATGCCTCCCGTGGCGGCGAGCGCCCACAGGCTGGCGAAGAGCGAGGCCACTCGCTGCCTTCGGCTCAGCCGTATAAAGCTGTCCCTGAGCCACCGCCGGATGTCCTGATAGGCGCTCTGAAAACGCTCGCTCAGTCCGAAGAGCCGCACTTCCTGCGCCGAGTCCCTCCGCGTAATGATGGCGTCGAAATAGCGGGCCCAGCGGCGTTTCTGCGTGGTGCTGCGCCACCATGCATGATAAATCCTCTGATGAACGAGGAGCGTACGGAGCGCGGGCAAGGTCGAGCCGAAAAGCACGAGAGGCACCCACCATCCGTACGGCAGCAACAGCCCCGCGATGGCCGTGATGGTGACGAGGTTTTGCAGGATGCTGCCCACTCCTTCGAGGATGGTGAGCACGCGGCGGTCCGCTTCCTCATTGGCCCGCGACATATGGTCGAAGTACTCCGGGATGTCGTAGAACTCAAGATCGACGCCGGCCGTCTTCCGGTGGATGAGTTGCTTGATATAGTCAGTGACGTGCTCGGCCTGTGCGCCGCGCACCCAGATGACGCCCTGCTGAACGACCTGCCCGAGGATCAGCACCAGCACCATGGCCCCGCCGGCAAACACCAGCGGCCCCATGTTCTCCATGTGCATGCCGCCGCCGATGGCCTCGGTGAAAGTGTCCACCACCATCTTGGTCAGATAGACCGCCAGAGCAGGCAGAATGCCCTGCAGGAGCAGCAAGACGCCCCAGACCATCGTCCACCGGGACGCCGCCGTCCAGGCGATCCGAAGCGCGCGGCCGATGTAGGCCAGTTTCCGGCGAACGTTTCGCCAGTTCAACCGCTCCCGCGGCAGTTCGACGACATTCTGAGGGGAGGCGCCTGTCTTTTCCATCCGGTTCTCGCTCATCCCTTCTCGTATGCGACGGCCGGAGCGTTCACACCGGAAGCCCGGCGCAACCCTTCCAGGTCCTTTTTGACGACGTCGACCAGTTCGTGCAGCCGGGCCAGGTCGCGGGGGCGACGGAGCCGACGCACGGGAAGCAGTCGGGCCAGCCGCGCGCTCTCGGCCAGATGATGCGGCGTGGCCCCTCGCTCCTCGAACATACGGAGCGCAAACGAATGGCGCATCAATTCGATGCAAGCTTCCCGGGGCGGCACCGGCTCGATCTCCACCGGCATCGCCTCGTCGTCCTGCCAGTCGAGCACGTACACACAGCGCAGCGGCATCTTTTCGTCCGGGAAGTCCTCCCGCACCGAGACGATGCGTTTGGCGCCCCGGCGGCTGATGAGGGGATGGTTGTCCGGGCGCTCGTTCCGTGCTGCCTCTACGGCCTCCGGAAGCAGCTTCAATCCGGGGAAAGCCGGGGCGGCCCGCACCGTCTCACCCTCCGTATAGAGCGGCAGCAAATCGTCCGTCAATACCGGACAGCCCCGCGCATGGAAAAGCGCCGTCGTGGTGGATTTGCCCATACCTTTCCAGCCCATGAACGCGACGGCTTCCCCCCCCACGGCCACCGCCGAGGCATGGAGCGAAGGGATGCCCCGCTGGTGCAATACGAATCCCATCCCGATACCCGAGACGAGGAAACGGAAGCCACGCGCCTCCGATCCCGGCGCAGGATCGACGATGATTGCGCGCCCGTCCCGAATCTCCAGCCCCCCGATCTCATTCATCCAGAAACGAATGAAGCCGGGCCGTTCCTCGATCGCAAAAAGACCGGCCGCTTCTCCTTCGGTGGGAAGCGCGGCAACCGATCCATAGCGAATATCCACATCTACCCGGCTCGCATGAGAAACCTGCAACTCGGGCATCTCCATCTCGGAACGCACTACAAGACCGTAACACGAGTAGAAATATGACATTACAAGGAAAATATTTTTATCTCTTCCGAATGCTCTCCTTACCCCGGACCGAATTCCATGTTCTCCGATCGGATGAGGCGAACGACCCAACCAGTGCGAGAGACGAAACGAGGCGCGTTCTTGCGCGCCGACGCATCGCATCGGTTCACCCGTCGCACGAGCGTCCTTCAACCATGGACGGAGGAAGACCCGGCATACGTTGCAAAGAACATACCCGTACCGTTTGGAGACGGATGTACCCATGAAGGCTTATCGGAGCAACGTCCAGCCTCCATGCCCGGCAAGCTTTCCACGGGCCGTGATTCCGGGGACTGACGACGGCAACGACCTTCCCGAAAAGAGCAAAAAAAAAACCGGCCTACAGCAGGATATGCTGTAGGCCGGTCGCCAACACCTTTTACTTGCCGGTGCTGTAAAAGGTGTCGTCAACTCCACCGCAAGGGTGGTCGCATCCGGCAGAACTCTGGTTGCCGGTGATGGTAGCTACAGACCCGTAGACCGTGAGGGCCGGGGCCTCGTAGCCCTTTTTGGTTGGTGCTTCCATAAACACTCCTCCACTTGTATGGTTTAGATTGCTACGAACGCCAGGACCCTTAGATCCTGGCTATATAGAATCCACGGTACATGGATCTATTTCAGGTTGGTTGTCTTCGACGACAGTGGAGAACCATTGCGCAAGCGCCAGGGCTCTCCACAAGACCATTCGCTCGGCCTCCGACCTTGGAGCAACGAGCGTGCCCCCGGCCATTTGCCGGGCCAGACGGCCTACCGCCGCACCGTCGAGGTAATCGGCCAGCAAGCCACCTTTTGTAAAGGCGTCGGCGTACTGCCGCAGGGTCTCGTCTTCATCTTCCGACAGGCTGCGAATATAGCCCGGCGCAAGGTTGGCCTTTCCATGCCGCCACTGCACTTCCGGCGGCAAAATGCCGTCCATCGCCCGGCGCATGATCCAGCGTCCCCAACCGTCGCGGCGCTTCAGGTTGCCGGGCAGCGCCAGACAGTATTCGACGAGTCGCACGTCGAAGAACGGCATCCGCACTTCGATGCCGGCGGCGGCGGCCTGCGCGTCGATCAGACGAGCGCCGTAGGCCATGATCGGCCGAGTGAGCCGGGCATAATGGTTCGCCCGTTCGGTCCGATAGGCTTCCGGCCCTTCCGCTCGAACGCCGCGCGGCATGACCGCGTCCACGAACGAGGGTTCAAAATAGCGTTGCCACGCGCGACCCGCCCATGCCGTCCCCATGGCCGAGAACTGAAGCGCGTCGCTCATGGCGGCCTCGCCCCTACCCAGAGCGGCCAACATACGCGCCATGCCGGGCCGGAACCGCACGTACTGCTTCAACCATTTGAGGTACGCCCTGCGGGCATGCCGTTCTTTGCCGCCCATCTCCAGGACCATCAGCCGCACTTCCCGCCATAATCGGATCCAGCGCCGCGACCACAATAGCTCATATAAGTATCCGGTCCCATGCGACACCGTCGTGTCCCCATCGAAGCCGTCGAGCACGACGCGAACGCCTTGCTCGCGGGCTTTCTGGTGAAGGGGCCAGGACATATAAGTGTTGATGCCTTCATTGGGCCGTTCCAGATGCCATGTCAGTTCGGCGTTGTGGGCCAGTGGACCGGAGGTGTCGGCATCGAAGAACACCGGCTTCATCACGCCCGGATAATTCCTGAGCGCCGCCTCGATGAAGGATCGTTCGTTACAGGACGGAATGCTGTCGAAAACGGCGGAGTAGGTGTGAAGCGGCTCACCGCGTTCCGCTCGTTGCCTTGCCGCCACGCAGGCGATAGACGTCGAGTCGAGGCCGCCGCTGAGCATTGCGCCCACCGGCGCGTGGCTCCGCAGACGACACCGCACCGCCTCCTCGAAGTGTTCCCTAAACTGCTGGATGTACGCCTCATCCGTTTTGAAACGGATCTCTCGCTCCGGATCGAGGGCCCAGTATGCGCGCGATCGCACCTCGCCGTCGGCTTCCAGGGTGAGGATATGCGCGGGCGGCAGGGCGCGCACCTCTTTGAAGAACGTCATCTCCGGCTCGACGCGCACCGGCACGAGTAAAAACTCGGCGATCTTGAGTTCGTTGACGGCGCCGACATCGAAACCCGCCGCCCGCAACGCCTTGATTTCGGAGGCAAACGCGAAGAACCGCCCCGGGCGATGCACATAATAGAGCGGTCGGATCCCGAAGTGATCACGCGCCAGGAGCAGACGTTGCTCGCGCGCGTCCCAGACGGCGAGCGCATAATCGCCGAGCATGTGCTCGAGCACGTCCGCCCCCCAGCGTCTATAGCCCGCCAGCACAAGCACGCTGTCCGGTCGGCGGAGGAAAGCCGCAGGCAACCCGAGCTTACGGATCATCTCTTCCCGGTTGTCCACCCGGCCGTCCATGACGAGCACGACCTGCCCGTCTTCGGAGACGAGCGGCTGCGTCTCCTCTGCGGCCTCCGGGACCGTGCGAAACATCACGTGGCCGAGTCCCACCGGACCCTCCACCCAACGGCCCGCGCCATCCGGCCCCCGATGCGCAATCGCATCGGTCATGCACCGGACGCGCTCGGAAGCCGCCGGTTGTCCGTCAAGGCGCCATATGCCTGCGATGCCGCTCATGTATTACCCGATCCTTTTACGGTAACTCGTATTTCTCAGAGGTTTCCAGGAGCTCGCTCGGTTGCCCTTCGCTCAGTGATACCAGGCCACGATGGTGCACCGCTCGCCGTGCGTAACCGGGTTGACTTCGTGCATCATGCCTGAGGGGAAACCGACCAGCATTCCTTCTTCCGGCTCGAGCGGAAAGCCCTTGCCGGCCCACGCCGCTCCTTCGACCAGGTCGTACAGAATCAACTCTCCTCCCCCGAAGGAACCCTCCCGAGGTTCATCCGAGGACCCATTGACAAAGAGCACCAGAGACACCTTCCGATCCCGTATGTATTCGTGGGCGTTCGGATCGTCGCTGCTATCGGTGTGTGCATAGAAGAAATCCCCTTCCCTATAGAGCAGATATTGGGGCGTCTCGAAGCTCTTCAGCGCCACGCCGAAATGACGCGCCAGATCGGGGCCCTGCGCCTGCATGAGAGCCTTGATTTCACGCCAGGTTTCTTCCGACACCCGCACGAGCCGCGTGCTTCTCGACCGGGTCCTGACGACGTCCACCCCTTTGTTCGTAACTTTAGCCGGCTCAATCACTTCTGAGGAAGCCATCTCCTCCCGAATCCGCTTACATTGCTCGGGGCTGAGGAAATTCTCCCGGATATAGATCCCAAACCGTTTAAAAAAATCAGCTTTCGGCATAATGTGCCTCTTCCAGTGTTCGCTGCCGCGGTGTGCACGGGGCTTGCTCTTTCCCGACCCGTTGATGCTCGGTATGCCTCTGGCACATGCATCATCCTTCCCGTACTGCTCCGATACACAAACGGCTCATTCCGGAAAAGAGCTTACCTCAATTTACATAAACATTTATGCCTTTTCCCCCTGACACTTTCTCTTAACACCTTTGCTCCGGCGTCGCCTTCCGGCGGACGCATGTTAAGCCGGCATGCTGTTGGTTTCCTGAATCAGCCCCTGCTCCCTGAGCTGGTTGAGAAACGCCAGAACGTCCGTGGTAATCTGCTCCGGCGTTGCATCGTACTCCTCGAGCATCTTCTCGACGACGTATCCAACCGGACGCGGCTGTTTGATCAGTTCAAGGATGAACACCCCCACCTCGTTGAGACCGAAGTAATTTCCCGACTTGACGTCGAGCAAGATGGCTTCGCCACCCAACTCGGCGGCCGTCAGGTTGTCTGCCATCACGATGATAGATTTTTCCGTGATCACTTCTGTTCGTTGTTCTGGTTTTGAAAAGGGGTCAAGACCCATCGCTTGCGCGGCTCTCCGATTTACCGCCGTCCGCCGCCGAGAAGACGCACTTTGCCGGGATCACAGGCGACGTCCTTAAGGGCGTTGCGCGTGTCGATGATGGCGGGAGCATGCCGGGCAATGTCGGCATACGGGAATGCGTCATGGTCTGTAAGAATGACGACGACGTCGTGTTCCCGGAGCGTCTCCGGCGTGAGTTCGACCGAGGCGAGCGTCCGGCGCTTCCCGTCGCGCAGGACGGAGAAGGCAGGCACGTGCGGGTCGCTATAGGCGATATGCCGCAGCCCCTGTGTCCACAGGTTCTCGATCACCGGATAGGCCGGCGAATGGCGCGTGTCGTCCACGTTCTTCTTGAAGGCCACACCGAGGATGAGCACCTTCGCCTCGGAAAGGCGAATGGGCAGATCGGCCACGGCCCGGAGCACCTGCTGCCCTACGTAGTACGGCATCTCCTCGTTGACACGGGCCGAGAGCGTGATGAAGTTCGTCTCGAAATCATACTTGCGCGCCATCCACGACAGATAGTACGGATCGATCGGAATGCAGTGTCCCCCCAGCCCCGGACCCGGATAAAAAGGCATGTACCCGAAGGGCTTCGTCGCGGCCGCCTCCACCACCTCCCACATCGAAATGCCCCCCACACGGTCGCACAATCGCGCCA